>CAYXGR010000403.1:0-3215 GCA_964464525.1 uncultured Planctomycetaceae bacterium | reverse complement strand
CCCGGCCGCGGCAGCAGGTATTGATGCTTGAACTGTTCGGCGGTGTGGGATCGGGCGCGGCGGAGGCGGCGTTCTCGCTCGGCGAGGGCGCCGTGGGGCAGCTCGGCCAGCTCGATCGATTCGAGGCGAAGGGTGGAGCGTTTCTGGGCATATTCGAGATTGATCTCGCAGAGGGCCTCATCCAGCCGATCCGAAAGCCGATCCACTCGCTGGGACGCGTTGCCCTCAACATATAACCGATAGCGCGGCACCTCCGCCCATCGCGGCGAAAGAACAAACCGATGAATCGACACCCCCTCCATCGAGATTGCCTTTTCTTCTTGTGATTTTGACTTTTTGACATTTTGACGTTTTGACGTTTCGACGTTTCCCAACACCTCCCGCATCGCCATCACCACCTGGTCCTCCGTCAGCTTCTCGCCCGCCATCGAGGCCGTGTGGTCGTCGCGGCTGAGGAACTCGATCAGCGGGGCCTCGCCTTCGCGACCCGTGACGCGGACGCGGTCGCCGAGGTCGTATCGATAGAGACCGCCCGCGTTGGTGAGCACGAGGAAGTATTCCTCGCCGATGATCAGTTCATGGCTGCGAAGGGTGGTGGGTTTCTCCGATCCGTATTCGCTCGCGGGAATGAACTCGAAGAACTGGCTCGTCACGTCGAGGATCCCCTCGGCCGTCCCATCCTCGACAGGGATGGACATCCGCCCCTCGCTGGCGATCAGGCCGATGTCGCGGGCGGGCACGTCGCCGTAGTACCTCGGAAACTGCGATTCATAGAGCCCCATCGTCCCGCCGCACCAGTGCGCCCGAAAGCCGAGGTTCCAGTAATGCCTTGGAAGCAGCGTCCCATGATCGGCGACAATCCCTTCCAACCGCCGGGCACAGTCCGGATCGGGCGCAAGCCGGGGGGCCAGCGCCGATCGAATGTCGCCGTCGATGGGAAACTCATCGCACAGGGCGCCGTCGTGGATGTCGCGAATAATCCGCTCCCGGTTTTCGTCGGCCGTCTTCGCCAGCAGCAGGAGCGTCGAGGGGTTCGCCGTGACGATCCACGCCACATCCCGCGGAATCGCCAGCCGCATGATCGTGTAATACTTCGCCCGGGAATCGGCGATGCGCGAGACCGCCAGCGGAGCTGTGTAGAATCGGCGAACGAGTTTCTTCTGCGTCGCCGCGAGCAGACCGGTGATCGCCCCGCAGGCCACGCCCGACGGCGCCATGTGATCGTTCATCGGGCTGGTGACTTGCACGATCGACCTCAGCTTCGTGCCGGGGTGGTCGAGGATCGCCTTCAGCCCCCAGACGTTCCACCCCCGGCGACTGTCGGCGAGGACGCGCGAAGTAACGGGAATATATTTCGGCTCGGCGGTCGTCCCGCTGGTCATGGCAAACATGAGAATGCGTTCGGCGGGGTTCAGCAGCGCGCCGACGTGCCCCTCACGGACCCGGTCGATATAGGGCCGAAGGGCGTTGTAGTTTCGGATCGGGACATGGGTCTTGAAGTCGGCGTAGGTGCGAATGCGGCGGAGTTGATGGTCGCGGCCGAAATCGCTCTCGGCATTGTGGGCGAGTAGCTCGGCGAGCAGCCTGTCCTGCGTGGAAGTCGCCCGTCGAACGGCGCGAAAGAACCGGCGCGTCGTGCGCGCGGCATGGGCGGACGCCAGCTTGCCCAGGATCCAGTCGAGTACCCCTCGATGCGTCGATGTCGACAACGATTCACCTCCCATAAAGGACGGTAGCATAAGGCTTGTGGGGGATGTGAGGGAAGATCGCCAATCAGAGCCGCGACCGTAAGGGAGCGGTCGGCGCACACTCTCATAACACGATTCCACTTCCCCCTGCCTTTTGCTGTTTCATCGCCCCTTTGACGGAATACCAACACCGTTATTCAGGCCACCCACCGCTCCCTCACGGTCGTGGCTCTGATAAATGGATGAGGCAAATGGGATTCAATTGGAAGTCCCAGCGTAAGGTTGGGCATGACCGTCAATTGTTGTCGACGGCGTCCGGTTCAAGATCGATCGCGTCGCGCTCTTCCGCCAACCGACCGGGAGCAGATGAATCGTGGCGGCTCCTGCCGTTACCGCCCTCCGAGGCGACGGACACATGCCGAAAAACGCCTTCGCTTCGGGCAAGCCGCTCGAGCCGACCGTGGTTGAACATGTTGTTCGGATCCTCGCGGCGGGCGAGGTGGTGATCGAAGAAATGCACAAGGTAGCGGGCGTATTCGTCGGGCCGAACCTCGACCGAACAGTTGTGCCTCGCCCCGGCAACGATCCACAGGTAGCGCGGCTGAGCGCTCTGGGCATAGAGCAACCGAGACTGTTCCACCGGGATGAAGCTGTCCCGCTCGCCGTGGATGAACAGGATCGGCCGGGCGATCATCCGCGTCAGCGCCTTGCGCACCGAAGGAAGGCGGCACTTGTACTTGAACCGGCACGTCAGAAACACGCACCACCGCAGGAATCGCCAGAACTCGGGCGGATGGTTTTCATAGACGATCCGCACCCGGGCGAAGATCTTTGCCCACCGCTTCATGAAGTGTTCCAAAACGCAGTCCGACGAAAACGCCCCGTCGGTCACGATCGCCTTGACCGATGCGCAGGCCTCGCTCGCCAGGATGGAGATGCCGCCACCCCGCGAGATGCCGTACAGACCGATCTCGATCGGTCGACCCTGCTGCTCGAGCCATTGCTCGGCAAAGGCGATGGCCCCGATCATGTCGGCCACATCCCGGTCACTCGCCCACAGCCGGGGTTGATAGCCCTCCTCGTTGGCCGATTCGCCGTGGCCGCGAAAGTCGAAGGAGAAGATGTCGTAACCCGCCTCGAGGAGCGGAAGGCAATAGCGGGCGCTGCTCTGACGGTCGCTCTTGAACTCGGCGGCGAAGAGGATCAGCCCTCGCGGCGTCCCGGACACCGCACGGGTGAGGGTGCCCCGCAGGCGGATGCCGTCGGTGGCATGAAAATCAACATCCTGCCCGGCGAGCAGCGAGTAGCCGCATTGGGACAGCATCATCGGCGGCTCGGCGTCGCGAAGGATGTTCAGACAGATGCGGATGTATTTGATCAGAACCAGAGTCGGGACGCTGAGCAGAAAGAGAATCGTAAAGAGGATGGAGATCAGGGCCCAGTTGTGGGAGACGATATCCCACGCCCCGGCAAGGATCAGCGATGAAAAGGTGTCCAGTCCGCCCACGGTGCGAGTCTCCAGCGGAA
>CAYXGR010000402.1:0-3217 GCA_964464525.1 uncultured Planctomycetaceae bacterium | reverse complement strand
TACGCCTCGATCAAGTCCCCGCGCAGATGCCGCGCCCACCCCTCCGCCATCTGGCTCCGGCAGGAGTTCCCCGTACACAGAAATAAAACCTTCAGTAGCTTGCCCACAATAGACACCCCATTGAATGTGATTTGGAAGTCTTCAATCAGAGCCGCGACCGTAAGGAAGCGGTCGGCGTTCATCAGGGAGGGCTTTGTGATTTGGACACCCACCGCTCCCTTACGGTCGCGGCTCTGACAATAAACGACTGCTTCAAGACACTCTCAGTTGTTTCAGACAATTGTATTGAGTTGACAGAGGCACGCACTCAGCGAGCCAACTCCCCCAACACCGCCACCAGGTACTTCCACGACTTCGCCACCGACTCGATATACACGCATTCGTCCGGGCTGTGGGCCCCCTCGATCCGCGGGCCGAACGAGACCATGTCCATGTTCCCCACGCGCTCGCCGATGATCCCACACTCCAGACCGGCGTGGATCGCAGCGACCTCTGGCGCCGAACCAAACAACGATTCATACACCCGTCTGCACGTGGCCAGCGTCGGCGAATCCACATTCGGCTCCCAGCCGGGATAGGCATTGCCACAAGCCACATCCGCACCCGACAGCCGCCCCACCGCCGCGATCTGATCCGTCACCGTCTGCAAGCACGACGCCGACGAACTTCGCGTCAGCGTTCCGGCGACGATCTCCAATTCGCCATCGCGCACCTCTGACATCACCGTTGAAAGATTATTCGACGTCTGCACCAGCTTGGGAATCTTCGGATGCATGCCCACGACTCCGCTCGGCACCGCCGCCAGCGCCGCCAGCAGCCGCGCCGTATCCGCCTCGCTCGCCACTCCCCCCGCATCGCTTGCGCCGAGAGTCTCCACGCGAATCGAAAGCCCCTCCTCGTACGATTCCGCAATACCCTCTACCCGTACCGTAGCCGCCGCCACCTCGAGCGCGGCTATCGTCCCCGCCGGTCCGCTCACGACCGCTCGGGCCTCACGCGGAATTGCATTCCGCACACGACCGCCGCTGATCAACCCGACGCGAAGCGTCGCCTCCGGTGCCCGCGACAATACCCGCGTCAGCAGCTTGATCGCATTGCCCCGGTTCTCGTGAATATCCCCGCCGGAATGCCCGCCCCGCAGCCCGTCCACGACCACGCGGCACGCCTCCGCCCCGCCCGCCGAGGCTGCCAATCGCCACGTCAGGTTCGTGTCGCACCCGCCGGCGCAGCCTATATAGACGCAATCGTCCTCTTCCGAGTCCAGGTTCAACAGCCGCCGCCCCTTGAACGAGTCCGGCGTCAGCGCCTTCGCACCGGTCATCCCCGCCTCCTCGTCGGTCGTGAAGAGCAGTTCCAACGGCCCGTGAACCACCTCCGGATCCGTCGCCGCCGCCAGCGCCAGTGCCACGCCCAGCCCGTTGTCGGCCCCGAGCGTCGTGCCCTCCGCCCGGACGATCCGCTCACCCGCCGCATTTTTCGCGACGACCGTCCGGATGGGATCGCGGTCGAAGTCGTGCACAGTCCCGGCATTCTTCTCGGCGACCATGTCGAGGTGCCCTTGCAAGACCGTGATGGGCGCGGATTCATGCCCCGGTGTCGCCGGCACGTCGACAATGATGTTGCCCACCGATTCCTCGCGAGATTTCAGACCCAACCCCTTCGCCACCTCATGAATATGGGCACGAATCTTCTCCTCCCGCTTCGAGGGTCGCGGCACCGCCGCCATCCCCGCAAAGATCCCCCACACCCGACAAGGTTTCAACCCCTCAAGACTCCCAGTCTCCGCACTCATAGACATAACCTCCTACACATGTATATTTCGCTATTCGCTATTCGCTATTCGTAATTCCTCGTGTGCCAACACAATCCGTCGATAATAAGCGATCCCCAGGCAGGTCAGCGGGATCGCAAGGAGCAGGCCGAGGAAACCCAGCAGCTTACCCCAGATGAACATCCCCAGCAGGATCGCCACCGGGCTCAGCCCCACCGCCTTGCCCATGATCCGCGGGGTGATCAGTCCATCCTGAATCAACTGCACGATGCCGAACACCAGGAGCACCAGGGCGAATGATGCCATCAGGCTGCTGTCGCCCTGTACCGATCGAAGGATCGCCAGGATCGTCGCGGGGGCCAGCGCCACAATCTGCAAGTACGGGACCATGTTCAACACGCCGATGAACAGCCCGAGCGGCACCGCCATCGGCAGCCCGATCAGCCAGAACCCCACGGCGAACAGGATCCCCGTGATCGAGGCGATGACGAACTGACCGCGAAAGTAGCGGCGCAGCACGATCTCGAATTCCGCGACGAATTCCAGGATGCCGTCCCGATAAGCGGGTGGCAGAAATGTCCTGCCGGTTTCGCGATATTTCGGATAGTCCAGCAGCAGAAATATCAGGTAGAGCAGGATCAACAGAAAGACCGTCGCCCCGAGCAGGAGCTGCACGGCGAAGTTCAGCACCGTGACTCCGCCCACGGCGATCCGACTGAGCATCCCGACTACGAGCGTATTAAAATCGTTCGTATGGATGAACTCCACCGCGCGATCCAGCACCGTCCCGATCGCCGTCCCCTTCACCCGTCCCTTCAACCGGTCGATCCGTTCGCGACGCGGGACATCCGGATCTTGCAAATATTCCGTCCAGGCGTCTTGCAATTCGGAAAATCCAAAGGTGCTCGGCGTTGCGGCCGGTTCATCACTTGAGTCTGTATCGGCCGGCGCGGATTGCGCGAAGGCGGGAAAAACGGATGCGTCCTCCAGGTCGGTCGGCGCGCCCACCGACATAAACCATGTCCGTGTGTTTTCACGCAGTCGGGCCAGATCCCCCTCGAAACGGCTGATCTGTTGAATCGAGAGCAGCAGCATGAGCAGGGCCAGCGAGAGGCCGACGACGACCACGCCGACCAATGTGAAGGCCACCGCCCATCCCCGCCGCTTCATCCGGCGCTCGATCTCGCTCACCAGCGGGTTGAGAAAGTAGGCCAGCGCAGCGGCCGCCGCGAACGGTACCAGCACGTCGGAGAGATAGCGCAGCAGAAAAAAGAGCCCCGCCAGCGCCAGCACTCCCAGCACCATCCGCACGACGCGATCGAATGTATAAGGCCGGGCTGAATCCAACATAGCACGCTCCCGACCCTATTTGAACCGGCAGCCGCAGTCGACGCAAATCCGCACGGAGGAATGAATTGAACAGGGCGAAACAGGATCAGGGGTGGC
>CAYXGR010000401.1:0-3227 GCA_964464525.1 uncultured Planctomycetaceae bacterium | reverse complement strand
CTTGTTGCGGTCCCTTCGGGGCGGATTTGGATCGCATCGTAAACGGTGGCTGTCCCCCAATAATCGTCCCCACCTTTCTTTTGAGAAAGGATGGGGCACCCATGCACCCATGCGAAATGCGCCAATCCCACCGGCACACCTTCGGTTTATTCAGACGTATTGACGGATATTGACGATGTATGAGATCGGTTCAGGAGTGGAAGGCACGCCACCTCTATCAGGCCACGCTGCGGGCATGACGCCAGAATTCGGCGATGCGCTGGATCGACTCGTTGAACGCGGTGAAACTGCTTGACTTGGAAATGTATGCGTTCGCCCCTTCATCTATCGATCGGCGAACGTCCCCGTCATCTTTCGAGCAACTCAGCATCACTACCGGCGTCGGCCGAAGAGCCGGAACCGATCGAATCAGGCGAAGCACATCCAGACCGGACATCCCCGGAAGCCTAATATCCAACAGCACGAGATCCGGCTTCAGAGAGTCCGCGCTTCCGTTTCGACCCAGCACACGCATGGCTTCTTCTCCGGACGGGGCGACCGTCAACTCGGCGGTGCTCGTTTCGGAAAGCGCCAGGCGAATCAGGTCGGCATGATCGGGATCGTCCTCGACGGCAAGAATCCGGAAGAGAGGTCTATCGGGTTTAGGATGGGGCTTCGGTAATGACCTGGACAGCAATTCATCGCGCACGATCGGGATCGCCTTCGGGGCATCAATGCCCAGCAACACGCGGTTCTGGCCGGTCTTCAGAACCTTGATGTTGATGTTGTTTCCGATCTGGATGCCGCTTTCGTTGTATCGCTCAATCAGTAACATCAGTCTCTCTCCGAGTACGACAAGTTTCCCCCAGAAGCCGAACACAAACCCTATTGCTGATAGTGTTATCGGAAGAACGCGCAAAATTTGCGAGGCGTTTTAAGATATTGTCAGATAAATTGTTGCGGATCATTCGTATCATATTTAAGCCGTAAACCGCTTCTCTGCGTGAAAGCAAACGGGCCTGCCCTGTGATGTGAATCGAGGAAAAGCGGCTTATCAGCACTGATCGAACGGGATATGGATCCAGCCACGGCGAACGCAGGCAGCCGGAATGGCGATGGAAACCGGCCGGTCGCCACCCACACGCCACCCATTCGTATTCTGATTATCCTGTTCGCGATGAACAGTTTCAATAGAGGGTCGATCTTTCCCTGTACCGGCGAGGAACGCGCAGGCGTTGACAGATCCTTCGGTCGCGCGACCGGCGGGATGCTATCGACCGCTATTGGGTAATATACTACCCACCCGCGAGAATCGAACAGTTCAGGGTTCACAAAAAAGATAGCGGGCCGACACACGCTCCGTCGGAACGACCCGCAGCGGGGTCTGCCAATCATTGACAGCGTTCTCACCCCTCGCTTTCCCCTTCCAACACGATCGCTCCTCTCTCTCTCGTGCTTTCGTTCCCCTTCGGCGTTTTGCCTTGTAGCAGGAACGATTCTGACTGTCAAGGACGCCGGAGTCAGTGCGATTCGATTTGAGAACCGCCGCCTATTTTTATTCCTGTGTGGCTTGTGGGACATGCTGAGTGATGGGCGATGATTGTGGTATGTTCGTGACGCAAAATAGAAAGTTACGAGCCCATTAGTGTCGTAAGTTCATGGACGCAATTTACGTGCCGAGCCGTCAAGATCAGGGGGGATGAGTGCATGACACTCTACGCGGATTTAATTCGGAACCCCGGCGTGTCAGCGTGTGGTTCTATCTGGAACAGGCCGTTGACCATCGGCCCCACTCGCTTGCGATCGGGGCTGGGATTGAATGCACACTGTGTGTGAAATCGCGGATCAGGATCGCTGATCCGCATGGTCAACAGATGGGTCTGATGACCCAATCTGCGGCTCCTGATTGATTATTCAGACTCTCGTCAGAATTCCACCTTCGGCGCCTCCTGGACGGCCTCGCCGGCCTCGAAGTATTCGGCCTTCTCCACGTCGGCCCAGCTTGCCGCGATCGAGCCGATGGGACCTCGGATGTGGGTGTTGAGCGACTTGACCGCCCCGTTGTAGCGCTTGCGCATCTCGGCGATGCGGTTCTCCGAGCCTTCCAGTTCGACCATCAGATCGCGAAAGTTCTGATTGGCCTTCAGGTCCGGGTAGCGCTCGTTGACGACGTTGATCGCCATCCGCATCGCCCCGCTCAGGGCGTTGGCGGCGGCGGCGGCAGCGGAGGGCGTCGTTGCACTCTTCGCCTGATTGCGCGCGGCGATCACCTTTTCGAGCGTCTCCGATTCGTGCTTCGCGTAGCCCTTGACCGTCGAGACGAAGTTGGGGATCAGGTCGTAGCGGCGCTTCAATACCACGTCCACGTCCGACCAGGCCTTTTGAACGGTCTCGTCGAAGCGGATGCAGTCCTTGTAGGCTCCATAGACCATGCAGCCACCGCCGAGGACGGACAAGACCAGGAGACCGAGTACCAAAAGCAGGGCAATCAATCCAACTCGCATGAGAATACCTCCTTCAATCGCATCCAAAACGCGTTGACGCGCCTTGGCATCATTCGTATTTCGATCGGCGGGACGCCGATGCTCCGCGTTTGATGAACAACAACAAAAACAACAACATCTGCAACAACGACGCACCGGCGGGACGCCGATGCTCCCCGATTATTTGATATTCGCGATCGGCCATTGAATATTTACCAACTTCCGCCCGCGCCCCCGCCGCCGAAGGAACCGCCGCCGCCGAAACCGAAACCGCCGCCGCCGCCGCCGAAGCCGCCGCTTGATGAGCCGCTGGACCATCCGCCGCCGCCCCGGCCGATGTTGCTCAGGATGCTCCCGATCAGGAGACCCTGCACGAGACCCCCGCCACCCCAGGCCCCGTGGCCCCGCCGGCGGCGGTTGCCGAAGGCGCCCCCGAAGACGAACAGCAGGACGATGATCCAGAAACAGGAGAAACCGCCCCGGCGGCCCCTGCGGGACGATCGATGTTGCCGCGTGGGCGTCGTCGGGGGGACACCGGACAGTTGCACGCCCGCATCCTTCGCGATGCGGTTCGCAATCGCCACCGTCCCGGCGTAGATGCCGCCACCATAGTCGCCCCGCTTGAAGTGTGGGACGAAGTGCTGCTCGCCAACGCGGCGGAGATACAGATCGGGGAGGGTGTCCTCGATGCCCTCGCCGGTGACCGTGTAATATTTTCGATCGCGGACGGCGACGACCACCAGCACGCCGTTGTCCTCGCCCTTT
>CAYXGR010000400.1:0-3228 GCA_964464525.1 uncultured Planctomycetaceae bacterium | reverse complement strand
GAATCGTTTTAGAGGGTGGGCGGTGACCGACTCCCTTACGGTCGCGGCTCTGATCGACATAGCGCTTGTCTCACCGCCTCCGATGCCGGGTCCAATCATCACCCGCGTATTTTTTCTCAATCGACCGCGCCGCCTCGATCTCCCCCCCATCCCATTCACCCCGTAGCGACTTCATCCCCAGAACATCCTCGAACGCGGGCAATAGACAGGAAATCGCCCCCTCAAAATCGATCCCCCCGGAAATCCCAGACCAAGTCGCCACGGGCTGCTGCGAATAGCGACTGTCCAGCATGATTGAACCATGCTGAAGGATCGCCCCGCGCGTCCGCCGCTGCGCCGAACCCGCGATCTTGGAGACGCCGCCCGGCTTGGTCGCATCGTCCACCACCACGTCCAGCCCATGCCGCCGAGTAAAACAGAAGAACGGACCCCGCTGAGCCGCCGCGTCACACGCCGAATGATCGCTCCCCAGCATACGAACGCCGAAATCCCCTGCTCGTGATGACGCCGAAATCGCCGCAATCACCGCCCGGTGGGCAAGCTCATACAACCGGTTCGGCCGTCCAGCGATCAGCGGATGATTGATTGGGATCGTCAGCGAATACGTCACTTCCAGATCGTGCAAAATCGCCCCGCCGCCGGTCGTCCGCCGGACGACAGACAGTCCCCCCGCCGGCGACGACAACTGTTCATACTCCGCATAGTCCTGAAAATAGCCCAGGGAGATCGTAGGCGACGACCAACCATAAAATCGCAGAACCGGCCGCGCATCACCCGCGTCGCAACCGGCGAGCAAGGCCTCATCGCGGGCCATGTTCACGGGACCGGTAAACGGCGGATCGATCAACTGTCGGAGTAATTCCATTCGTGTGATGGTAGTCGGTTGGCCGCACGGACTGAAGCCCGTGGCTCATCAGTTGCAATTGCACTGCTTGAAGCAGTGGCACACGGTCCGTTACGTTGGTCCTTCGTCAAAGATCCCCATCACCGCCTCAAACGTCTCCCCGATCGAACCGTGAATCACCAGATCGGCGATCGAATCCATCGGCGTCGCGTCGCGGTTGATGATGACCAGCCGTGCCCCCCGCGCCTTCGCCGTCTCCGGCAACTGCGCCGCCGGATACACCACCAGGCTCGAACCCATCGCCAGAAACAGATCGCAGTCCCGGCAGAGCTGCATCGACTCCATCCACACCTCGCCGGGCAGCTCCTCCCCGAAAGAGACGGTCATCGACTTGACGATCCCGCCGCAATCATCGCAGACCGGCGTCTCGAAGTCCTCGTCCGCCAGCCACGGTAGCATCTCCTCGCAGGTCCACCGCTTGTCGCACGAAAGGCAGCGCGCCCGCATCGCCGTCCCATGCACCTCCAGCACCCGCCGGCTCCCCGCCCGCTGATGAAGCTCATCGATGTTCTGCGTGATGACGGCGACGAGGTGTTTTCGACGCTCGAGCTCCGCCAGCGCCCGATGCCCCGCGCTGGGCTGTGCAGCCATAAAGTCCGGCACACTCTCCCGGCGAATCTCCCAATACCGCCGCCGCTCATCCGCATCGCGTAGAAAATCCTGATACATCACCGGCTGATGGCGCGACCAGACACCGCCGGGGCTGCGAAAGTCGGGAATCCCGCTCTCGGTGCTGATCCCCGCCCCGGTAAACGCAACCCCCCGCGAAGCCTCCCGAAGCCAACCCGCCAAGGTCTCGATGGCTTGATCATGCGCGGTATCACTCATGAACAGCCCTCCAGATCCGTCGACTCGGGGGCGATCGTGTCCGGCTCAACCACATCCTCACCCGCTTCAATCACACCCGACGACTCCGCACACAGCGCGCTTGGATCCCCTGCATCCACCAGCTCGACCGGAAACGCCGGCTGCACCGGTCGCCCCACCGCCAGCGACGGATGCCGCCGCTGCTCAGCCCGAAGCAGCAGGCCCCCCCCGACGAGCATGATCACCCCACTCACCCACTGCCCCGCCGTCAGAATCTCGTGAAAGATCACCACCGACGCCGCCCCCCCGATGAACGGGGCAAGTTGCACAATCGCCCCGGAAATCGCCACCCCCAGCCGTGAAATCGACGCATAGTAGGCGATGTGTCCGATGGCGATCCCGAGGAAGGCGGACAAAACCAGGAATGAAAGCTCCAGCGGCGCCAGATCGAGCACTTTCAGCCCATACGCCTCCCCGCGAACCAGCATCAGGCCGATCATCGCCAGGGCCGTGTAGGTCGAGATCGCCGCGAAGGACTGCACGGACGGCACCCCCCGCATCCAAAATCGAACCGACACCCCATACAGCCCGAACAGCGCCCCCGCCGACGCACCCAGGACAACACCGATGGCCGTCGCCCCGGAAATTGCCTGATCGTCGAAGGTGATGGTCCCGATCGACCCGGCGACGACGAGCAGCATCCCTCCCCAGAACACCCGATTCCGCATCAGCACCCGCTCATCGGCAAAGAGGACGAAGGCCCCGAAGGTCGACGAGATCAGGGCCGTCCGAAGCAGAAACCCCGCCAGACCGGCCTCGATGTAGTAGATGGAGAATCCGAAGCAGACCTGGGCCACGCTGTTGAGCGTAGCGGGCGGGATCGCCCGAACCCAGATATCCCGGGGCACCCGCTCCCGCGCCTTCGCCGTGAATAGCGTCGGAAAGAGGACGATCGCGCACATCCCATACCGCCACCCATTCGCCGTCCAGGCATCGATAAACGGATGCAGGTGCCGCAAAAACAGCAGCACGCTGGACCAGCAAAGGAGTGTGGCGACAACATAGAAGATGCCAGCGGCATCGTAGCGCTTGGACGTGTTCACCATGCGGGAAGTGTAGTCGAAAAACCTGGGGAGCATCGGCGTCTCGCCGGTCTTTTCACGGGCGATAGGGCAGCCGCGTGGCATGGCCAATGAAGAACCGCGGAATTCAGTCCGCGCGGCCCCCCATCCACCCACCACGCCACGACCGGGTGGCATGCCCAAGCCTTTGGCGCGGGCATGGCGACCGGGTGGCATGCCCAAGCCTTTGGCGCGGGCATGGCGAGCCAAGTGTTTCAGCCCCGTTCACGGGGCTTTCCCGCGATGCGGGCTTCAGGCCGGCCTCTTGGGGCCGGTATCGACGGCCAACCCCAACAGTCCAGCCCGTTTCAATGGGCTTACCGACATCGAATAAACTGGAAACTGGCGACTGGAAACTGCCCCCCACGCCGTTATTATCTACCCCCGAATCAACTT
>CAYXGR010000399.1:0-3240 GCA_964464525.1 uncultured Planctomycetaceae bacterium | reverse complement strand
GCCGCCCTATAACCTGGACGGCTCGGGTGTGAACGTGCTGGTTTATGACGGCGGCACGGCACGCGCTTCACACGTGGACTTTCAAGGCAGACTGAATGTCCGGGATACATCGGGCTTGTCCAATCATTCGACACACGTTTCGGGGACGATCGGCGGCGCGGGTGTCGCCAACCCCGCCTACAAGGGCATGGCCCCCGGCGTCACCATCCAATCCTATGGTTTCGAACAGGCAGGCGGCCTCCAACCCGGTTTTCTCTATACCGATCCCGGTGATCTCGAACTCGATTACGGCGAAGCGATCAATGTCTACGGCGCCCACATTGCCAACAATTCGATCGGCACCAATACGGCCCCGAATGGGTTTCCCTGTGCGTGGGAAGGCGATTACGGGGTGACCTCGACAGTCATCGATTCGGTCGTCCGCGGCAGTCTTGGCGGCAATCCGTTCCGCATCGTGTGGGCCAATGGAAACGAAAGGGCCTCGGGCCGCTGTGGAACGACTTACCACACGACCGCTCCACCCGCGTGTGCGAAGAATCATATCACGGTCGGGGCCTTGAACTCGAACGATGATTCGGTCACCTGGTTCACGAGCTGGGGACCGACGGATGATGATCGGTTGAAGCCGGATATCTCCGCGCCGGGCTGCCAGATCGGCGGCGACGGGGGCGTGACATCCTGCTCGGCCATCAGCGACACGAGCTACACAACCTTCTGCGGGACGTCGATGGCATCGCCGACGGTCTGCGGCATCTCCGCTTTATTATTGCAGGACTTCCGCGCGCAGTTTCCCGGCCAGCCCGATTTTCGTAACTCCACACTCAAGGCCCTGCTGGCCCACAATGCCCAGGACATCGAATCCGTCGGACCCGATTACAAGACGGGCTACGGTTCGGTGCGGATTCAGCGGACGGTGGATTTCATGCGGACCGGCGCGTTCACCGAAGACAGCGTCAGCCAGGGGACGATTTTTTCACGCACGGTTGATATTGTTGCGGGTGATCCGGAATTGAAGGTCACGCTGGCCTGGGACGACCCACCCGGCACACCAAACGTCAGCCCGGCACTCGTGAACGATCTCGATCTTCGCGTGACCAGCCCGTCGGGGGTTCAACATTTTCCCTGGACGCTCGGCGGCCTGGCGAATCCCGCGGCTCCGGCAGTCCGGACCTTGGAAGATCACATCAACAACATCGAGCAGGTTCTGGTCGACAACCCCGAAGCGGGAACGTGGACGGTTGAGGTGGTCGGATTCAACGTGCCGGTCGGCCCGCAGGTGTTCTCGCTTGTCGGCGACGGGCCGACCAACATGGGGATGAGCATCAGCTTCCCCAACGGGTTGCCGACGATTCTGAACTCGGGCGTAATCCCGGTCATCGATGTCCGTGTCTCCGCCATTGGCGACACGGTTGTCCCCGGCAGCCCTACGGTATTTTATCGCTATACCGGCGGCGCCTTTGTCAACACACCGCTGACCTTGGTCGCCGGCGATCTGTATCAGGCGACGCTGCCGGTGGTGAACTGCGGCGATGTGCCCGATTTCTACTTCAGCGCCGAGGGGGCCGTTACGGGCGTCATTTTTCAGCCGGCCAATGCGCCCACCTCCTTCTTCAGCGCCGTGGTCGGCGAGGCGGTGGCCGTCTTCAACGACAACTTCGAGTTCGATCAGCTTTGGGTTCCCCAGAATCTGGGTGCGATCTCGGGCGATTGGGAACGCGGCCTGCCCGTCAACGATCCCGCCTGGGCCTACGACCCAGTCTCCGACTTCGACGGCAGCGGCCAGTGCTGGCTGACGCAAAACCAGATCGGAAATACGGACGTCGATAACGGCGCAGTGCGATTGACCTCCCCGACCATCGACATGTCGATCGGCAATATCAGTATCAGCTATGCCTACTACCTGTACCTGACGGATACAGTCGGGGGCGTCGATCTCATGCTGGTCGAGATTAACAGCAACGACGGCGTGGGGCCCTGGATCGAGATCGCCCGACATGACACGAACGGGGGGCTGAACTGGCGGACGCACACGATCGATCAGGCGACGCTGGACGCCTTGGGGGTCGTACTCACGCCGACCATGAAGGTTCGCTTCACAACCAACGACGCCGATCCGCAGAGTATCAATGAATCCGGATTGGATGCCTTCCTGGTTTCTTCATTCGGTTGCGGCACAATCGTCGGCGGATGCTGTGGGGCGGATGGCTCCTGCACAATCCGCGAGCAGGCGAATTGCGTGGCCATCGGCGGCGCTTATCAGGGCGATGGCACTTCATGTACGCCGAATCCCTGTCCACAGCCGATGGGCGCCTGTTGTTTTGTTGACGGTTCCTGTCTGGTGCAATCCCTCGTTGATTGCAGCGCGGCCGGCGGCACCTTCCAGGGGGTCGACACCGTTTGTGTGCCGAATCCCTGTCCACAACCGACCGGCGGCTGCTGCCATATAGACGGCACCTGCACCCAGGAGACGGCGGCCAGTTGTACCGCCGGTGGCGGGGTCTATCAGGGCGACAACATTCCCTGTTTCCCGAATCCCTGTCCGCCGCCATCAGGGGCGTGTTGCGATGCCGTGGGATCATGCGGGATTCAACCCCAGTCCGAGTGCATCGCGGAGGGCGGAACCTACATGGGCCATGGAACGGTCTGCACCCCGAACCCCTGCCCGCAGTTGACCGGCGCCTGCTGTTCGTTACTCGATGCGACATGCAGCATTGAAACACAGTCGGCCTGCGGTGCACTGGGAGGCGAATATATTGGTGACAACGTCCCTTGCGATCCGACGATTTGCCAACAGCCCCAGGTCGCGTGCTGTTTCATCGATGGTTCGTGTCAGGATCTGGTTCAAGCCGATTGTGCCGCTCAGGGTGGGACTTTTCAGGGCTTTTCGGTGACGTGTGGGATGAATCCCTGTCCGCCGCCGCCGGGTGCGTGTTGCCTTCCCGATGGAACCTGCCAGGACGTGGCCGACATGCTTGCCTGCGACACGCTCGGAGGCGCATTCCAGGGTAGCGGAACCGACTGCATCGGGACGACGTGCCCGATTCTACCAGGCGCGTGTTGTTACGCGGACGGGAGCTGCACGGACGAGCCGGACGCAGCGACCTGCACATCGCTGGGCGGCGCATTCCAGGGGCACGGGACCGATTGCCTTACCACGGTGTGTAACGGACCGCCCGGTGCCTGCTGTCATGCCGACGGATCCTGTACGGATGAACCGAATGTCGGGACGTGTTCGGCGCT
>CAYXGR010000398.1:0-3252 GCA_964464525.1 uncultured Planctomycetaceae bacterium | reverse complement strand
ATGGACTCACCGCGATCGTGCAGTCGTCATTCCATCGGCAGAGTGTCATCATCCCCATGGTCTGGAATCATTCTGGGAGGGTGGGCGATGACCGACTCCCACGATTGGCACGCTGGCATGTGATGTACGAACAAGGTAACTTCGTGGGTAACTTCGAAGGCAACTTCGGGAACGCAACATGAGCGCCGATGGCTTCACAATCTGGTTCACCGGGCTGACCGGCTCAGGCAAGAGCACGCTGGCGAAGAGGCTGTACGATCGCCTTTCCGTCCTGGGCCGGCACTGCGAGGTATTGGACTCCGGCCGCATCCGTCAGGCCCACAATCGCTCGCTGGGATTCTCTCGCGATGACATCGAACAGGCGCTTTCTCGGATCGCCTACGAATGCAAGCTACTCAACCGCAATGGGGTGATCGCCATCGTGGCCGCCGTCTCGCCCTACCGCGACGCGCGGGAGCGCATACGCAAAGACGTCGGCCGCTTTGTCGAAGTCTATTGTCGATGTCCGATGGAGATTCTGAAGACGCGGGATGACAAGGATCTGATCGGTCGGGCCCAACGCGGCGAGATCGAGCACGTCGCGGGAATCAACGCGCCCTACGATGAGCCCCTCGATCCGGACGTGGCCTGTGAGACCGATCTGGAAACGCCGGATGATAACATCGATAAAATCCTGGCCTACTTGAAGGTAGGCAGCTACATAGAGGAAACCGAACCGGCCTCCTACACCGCGGCGGAGGAGGAGATCATCAAGCAACGCATGCAGGATCTGGGCTACCTGTGACCGTATCCGGTTGACCCTGTCCAATCCTGAAAATAGAGTCATTGGGGGTGTTTCGTGTCCTGGTGTATGGACACACGTCGTTTTGTGGGTTTGTCGGGAGGTTTTTCTCTGAATCGTGGCCATGCGGAGTGAGTGATCCTTCAGAATCGTCCTGCGACGCCTGAGTTGTAACGCCCTTACAGGGCTGGGTGCGGGTGATCGTGCTGAACCCAGAGCGGCGCTTCGCTCTGCCCTGGGCTGACATGTTGCGCCCCTGCGGGGCAAAAGAGGCATGCGGCCCTTCGGGGCGAGCCACTTGTTCAGGTGTGGAGATGCGCTGGGGTTTATTGATGTCATGTGACGTGAACCGGGGATTCATCTATCTCGCTAGTACGGCCCTGGTCTTGTTGTCGGCGAGCCTCGGATGCAACGGCGGTCGGAGTCGGCCCCATACCAACACCAAGCCGGCCGTTATCCATCCCGAGGGGCCCCTCGACCCGGACAAACCCTCCGATCCCATCGCCTTGTCCGTGTTTGACCAGCCGATGCAGCGCCTCACGGTCGAGTTCAAGGTGCATCGGATCACGGCGAAGCGGGGCACCTTCGGCAGTGATTCTCCCCTGTGGAAGATCGTGACCGGGACACTGGCAGATGCGGACACGGCTCTTCGGCTTGTGGCCAACGGATTCCATGTGGCCCTCGGTCGTGGATCGGATCGCAAGGCGCTCCTGGCGTATCTGAAAGAGCTCGAATCCATCCAGACCGCGGTGGATCAGGTGCTGCCGGACGCCTCACGGGAGGTCCGGCTGGAGCTTGGTCCATGTGATCCCCGGCTGAGCCTGTTCTTCTTCAATCAACGGGGTGATTTGATCGGCCGGGAGTTCGAGAATGCGCGTGCCGGGTTCACCTGGACATTCGAGATGCGTTCAACCAACTTGAAGCGGATCCGCCTTCGCCTGACACCTGAACTGGAGGAGCCACCCGGCCGTTCCAAGTGGGAGTTCGGACCGGAGGGGATCCCCCGACAGGTTCCACAGGAGCGCAGGTACCGATTTGGGGTATTGAGATTCGAGGCCGACATTCCGGAAGAGGGATTCCTGCTGCTCGCCCCGACTTCGGCCGTCTACCAAATGCCCTTGCCGGCTCGTCCGTTCTTTGTGTCATCCGGACAAGGCGGCGGATCTCCCCTTGAAGACGCACGGGAAAGCATCTATATAATCAGCCCGATCGTTCGATCGAATCGTCCAAACACCGTGACCGGAAACGGGACGCCGCCCTGACCGATTGGGATCAAGACCATGTCGGAACATAAGAAGCCCGAGTTACCTGATAGCGTATTTCGTCGGCTCTGCGAGGGGTTGGGCTTCATTTGCATCGTGGTGGATCGTGATCTTCGGATCACATTCTGGAATGAAGAGGCATCGAAACAGTTCGGCGGCACGCAAGAGCAGCGGCTGGGCGACTCGTTTTTGTCGATCCTGTCGGAGTCGGATCGGGACGAAGCAAATCGCCTCTTTCACGAGACACTCGAGACGAAGCATACACGGGAAATGGAGGTGAAATTTTCCGGCGAGACCGGCGAACGACAGACGTTGGTCCTGATTATGTCACCGATCCTGGACGAGCAAGGTGATTGCATCGCCACGTCCGCCAGCATGAGAGACATTTCCAAACGCAAGCGTCTGTCCAAGGAATTGGCTCGAAGTCGGCGAATGGCCGCGATGGGACAGATGTCCGGCGCGATGGCCCATCACTTCAACAACATCCTCGGAGGCATGCTCACCAGCGTGGACTATGTGCTCACCAGCGACAGTCCGCGCGAATTGCGACGTACACTGAGGATGCTCGCCAAGTCGATCGGCCGGGCGACGCGCATTACCCACCAACTCGCCGCCTTCGCGGAATCTGAAAACGAGCAGGTCGAATGGATACCCATCAATCCGATCATGGAAACCTGTCTCGAACGAGTCCGCCCACAGGCCAAGGTCTCGAATATTCAATTGGAAACTCAAATCGCCTCGGTCTCTTCCGAGCCGTTCGATGCTCAACGCCTGATGCCCATCCTGGACAGCCTCGTGCAGAACGCCTTCGATGCCATGCCCGGCGGCGGGACGCTTCGGATCGAGATGCTGGAGATCGAGGATTCCGCGGAGATCCGTATCTCTGACACGGGATGTGGTATTCCAGAGGACATGCTCGATCGCGTTTTTGAGCCCTTTTTTACGACCAAAGGAGAATTGGCGGGGGGAAACACTGGCAACATCGGTCTGGGCTTGGCAGCCGTCCACGGTCTGGTGGCAGAAATGGGGGGAACTATTCAAATGGCCTCCAGGATCGGCGAGGGTACCCAGGTGATGGTTCGGATCCCCCTGCACAGGTCAAAAGGATGAGCACAAGCCCAATGTGTTTCCGATCGGATGTGCGGAATATCCGAGGATGGGGTCTGTAGTTGAGCGGACACAAACAATTTTTCCTCTCGCGTTTCCACG
>CAYXGR010000397.1:0-3255 GCA_964464525.1 uncultured Planctomycetaceae bacterium | reverse complement strand
TCTTCTTCTTCGTCGTCTGCCGGTTTCGTCTCTTTGCTGGTTTTCTTGACGGCAGCGGGCTTCTCCGATTCCTCCTCCTCATCCTCTTCTTCTTCATCCGACTTGGCGGATGCCTTCGCTCTGGTGGTGGCTTTCAACACCTCCGCGACCGGGAGAATCAGGGCCTCCGTTGTTCGGCCCGCCATCCGCGCGCCGGCGTCCATGTCCTCCGGATCGGGCGACTGCATGACGACGATCCCGACGGTCGCGCCGCCGACCGCGAAAATCGGCATCCCCGGTGTGATGCCCAGATCGTCCGTGGGGATGATGAGCTTTCGAGGCTTCTTCGTTAAACCGCCGACGCGGCCCTCGCTCACCTTCACCGCCCAGTCGAAAAACTTGCCCATCCGGCTGATGGTCATGAGGGTGTCCCCCGGCGCGACCGTTTTCGCTTTCGCGAGATCGAGATAGGAATAGCCGGCCTTCTCGGGCTTCTTGATCTCCACCCAGGAGATATCCAACTCGGCATCGGTCCCCAACAGCCGGGCCTCTACGCCTTCGGTATCGTCGCCAATCAGGATCTTGATGTCGGTCGGTGTGGCGCCGCCGAGTCGGCTGCGAAGAAGCTTCGACGTGCCGAGTTGGATGCTCGAGCAGAGCACCAGGCCTGTCGGCTCGATCATCAGGCCGGTGAATTCCCGCTCGATCTCCTGGTTGCCGCCGCGACCTTGAACCTTCAGGACAAACTTGACCGTCACCAGCGCGGGCGATGCGTTGTCGATGATTTTCTGAAAATCACGATTCGCGTCGGCACGAGCCACGGCGGGCTGGACAGCCAGGGCCGAGGCGATGATCGCAACCATCGCAAAATGCGTAACCGTGTGTGATGCGGGGATCCGATTGCTCATGATTCGTTTTCCTTGTCCAAGTCATTATTTAGAAGTTTCGGTTTTCTCTGATTCCTTGTCTTCATCCAGTTCCGGTTTCCATTCCGGCTCCACAAACTGAAACCGCGTCTGGATTCCCCGCAACACGACAAACACGACGCGTTCGGGTTGTCTTTTCGTGACATCCACCATCGCCCTGCGAAAACTCTTGCGGCTGCGAATGATATCATCGTCGATCCGTTGAATCAGATCGCCGACTCGAACCCCCCCCATCCCGGCCCAGCCGCCGTTTTCGACCTGCTCGACGATGACCCCCTTGACGCTCTTGTCCCACTGATTGGCATCTCGATCGAAGAAGGTCACGTTCCGAACCGTCAGCTCGAAATCCCGATTCTCCAGCCGCCGCGCCTCGCTCGGCTTCCACCGGGTCTCTTCCAGTTTCACGCGCACGTCCAACGGTACGCCATCCCGCAGCACCGAGACTTCGGCCTCCCCGTCGACATCCAGCTTCTTGATTCTTCGAGAAAGAAGACCCGCGTCCTGCATACCCTTGAGCCGGAGTTTTTCGCCGTTGAGCGCCACGATGACGTCGCCGACCTTCAGTTCCGACTCGGCCGCGTTCGTGCGCGGATAGACCCGGGTGATCCGCCAGCCCGTCTTGTCTGGATGGCCCAGCCGCTTGGCCAGTTTTTTCACGATCGGCTGCGTGGCGATTCCGATCCATGCCTTCTTCAGATCGCGGGGCGGATCCTCATTCTCGTCGGGTTTCGGCTTCACCAGCGTCACGTGGTTCTTGCCCCGCCGGTCGAACTCGATCAGCAGATACTCGGGTAACTCCTCCAGGGCCATGATGGCCTCATACTTCGCCGTCATCGCGGACAAGTCCGCCACCGGCTCCCCGTCGATTCGCCGGATGATGTCGCCGTAGGACAATCGCGGTTCCGCCAACTGGGCCGGGCCACCGGATCGCACGCCGCTCACGAGCACCCCCGCCGTGTTGTCCAGCCGCATCTCGCGGGCCATCTTGGGGGTGATCTGCTCCACGGTGATTCCCCAGGAGCGAAGCACTGTTTCGTCGCCCCGATCCTTCTCCAGCCGCCGGGTGACGAGCGTCGCCTGAGCGGTCTCGCCGTCGCGCTGATAGTTGATCTCCAAAGACGAGCCGACGGCCAGATCGGCCAATCGCTTCATCAGCGGGGGGATCTCCTCGGCAAAGCGAATCGTCAGGGCCTCGCCGTCTATGCGGAGGATCACGTCGCCCGGCTCCATACCCGCTTCGTCTGCCGGCCCCCCCTTGACGATCGAATTGACCAGGACACCCTGATCGTAGCCCGTCTTGGCAATGGGCTTGAAGCTGATGCCGAACCAGCTTCGCGGCACCGCGCCCTGATCGATCAGCGAAGTGGTTACTTGTCTGACGAGATTGGACGGAATGGCGAAGCCCATGCCGTTGCCGCCGAGCTCGTTGACGCCGACGATCTCCCCCTTGAGATTCACCAGTGGGCCGCCGCTGTTGCCCGGGCGGATCAAGGCGTCGTGCTGGATCCAACGCGTGAAGAGACCGGTGCGCTGACCCTGTTCGAGTTCCATCTCCTCGACGTCGTTGCTCCCGCCGCCGCCGCCGAAGACCCGCTCGGTGTTGGACACGATACCCAGAGTGACCGACCGGGAGAGCGAATGCGGCGAACCCATCGCCATGACGTGATCGCCGATTTCGAGTTCGGCGGAGTTTCCAAAGACGGCGACGGCCAGCTTTGTGCCCGGGCTTTTGAGCTCAGACAGATCCAGCTTGATCACCGCCAGATCGGTCAGCGGATCCTCGCCGATCAACTCCGCGGTGATCTCCTGCCTGTCGGCCAGCGTACACTTGAACTTCTTCCCCTTGTTCGTCACATGCTGGTTGGTGACGACGTAGCCCTCGGGGGAGATGATCGTGCCACTGCCGGTCGCGGCGCCCTTGCGTTCCTTGCCGCCCCAATAGTTGATCGTCGAGACGTGGATGTTGACCAGCGCGGGAAAGACGCGATCGCGTGCCAGCTCGATCATGTGACGCATGTCTTTGCGAAGCTGATCGGCCTTGGCGAGTTCCTCGTCCGCGGGTTGCTCATCGGCACGAGCGGGGGTCGGCGATTTCGGCAAGGCGGCGAGGGCAATACCGAATACCACTGAAATGGCGATGAAAGACGACGCGGGATGGCGACGTTTCAAAGGGATCATGGATCATCCTTTCCGGCGGGCATGATCACCCACGCGATTGGCACATTGAATTCCGCGAGGGTGCCTCCCCCGCCGAGAGTCTCATGGAATCATCGGCACGACGCAAGCGCGGGTGTGTTAGCCCGCATTTCTCACCCATTGATCAGAGCCGCGACCGTAAGGGAGCGGTGGG
>CAYXGR010000396.1:0-3296 GCA_964464525.1 uncultured Planctomycetaceae bacterium | reverse complement strand
CGTCCGTTGCCGCGCTACCTGAATCCAAGGAGAATGCCATGACTACGCCGAAATGTTTCACGATTGCCTGGACCGCCGCCCTGATCAGCCTCCCGCTATCCGCGCGGGCCGAGAAGAACACGCCCGCGAATCAGACCGATAACGGCCCCGCCGTGACGGTCTATTCCTCCGCCGATCCCGCGGGGTTCGATCCACAGCAGTTCATCGCCCAGCAGCGCCGGGGAAATGATCCATCCTACGCCTGGCAGGTGCCGGGCTTCGGGGTCATCAAGGAGGTCCGCGACGTAAAGCTCGATGCCGGTCTCAACGAACTGCGATTCACAGACGTCGCCCAGTTCATCGATCCTACCACCGTCAGCTTCACCGACCTGAGCGACCCTGCCGGCACGGCCGTCCACGAACAGAACTTTCAGTTCGACCTGGTCAGCCCGCAGAAGCTGTTGCAGCGTTACATCGATCGGGAGATTCGCGTCGATAGCGTGACGGGCAAGCTCCTGTCGGCCAACCAGGGAAAGCTCGTCCTCCAGACGCCCGAGGGCCTGCGTATCGTGAAACAGGATGGTCAGATCGAACTCGGTGATCTGCCCGGCGGGCTGATCACACGACCGACACTGGTCTGGAAGGTCGAGGCCGGCAAAGCCGGGGATCACAAGATTCGCACGACCTACCAGACCGGCGGCATCACCTGGCGATCGGACTACAACCTGGTGCTCAACCAGACCGATACCCGTGCCGATCTCGGCGCCTGGGTCACGTTGATGAACCTCTCCGGCGCGGCCTACAAGCATGCCCGGCTCAAGCTCATCGCCGGCGACGTGCAGCGGATTCAGCCCCAGCCCCAGAGGCGCATCTTCGGGGGTCAGCGCATGGCGGGGATGGCGGCGTCGATGGAGAAAATGGGCTTCGAGGAAAAGGCCTTCTTCGAGTATCACCTCTACACCCTCCCGCGACGGACCGACATCCTCGCCAACACCACCCAGCAGATCACGCTCTTCCCCACCGCGCGGGATGTGACGGTGGAAAAGGTGCTGGTCTACTACGGCCTGCCGCAAGCGCGGCATTGGGGGTACTGGAGTTCGCCGCAGCAGGACCGCAACTTCGGAAACCAGTCCAATCCCAAGGTCGATGTCTACGTGCGGTTCAAGAACGAGAAGAAAAACAACCTGGGTATGCCGCTGCCGAAGGGGAAGGTGCGGGTCTATAAGCAGGATGATGCCGACGGCACGCTCGAGTTCGTCGGCGAGGATCTGATCGACCACACCGCCAAGGATGAGAAGGTGCTGATCAAGCTCGGCCAGTCCTTCGACGTCGTCGGCGAGCGGACGCAGACGGACTTCAAGGTCGACACGAACCGCAAGACGATGACCGAGAGCTTCCGCATCCAGGTTCGCAACCACAAGGATACGCCGCAGAAGGTCATCATCAAGGAGACGCTGTATCGTTGCGCCGGCTGGGAGATCACCAAGTCAAGCGACGACTACGAGAAGATCGACGCCCGTACGATCCACTACACGGTGACCGTGCCGCCCGATGGGAAGAAGACGATTACGTACATGGTGCGTTACACGTGGTAGTTTTCAAGCAGTAGGTGTGGACTGGAATCCGATCCTTTCTGAAAGAGAGGGCGAGATTCGCAAGGTGTGATCGTGCGCTTCCCCATGCACCCATGCCGTATCGCATATGACTGATAATATCTCCCGGACCGTGGCGGAAACTTGGGTCCGCATTCCCGAGATCCCGGTTTTTCGTGCCCGGGCGCTTGACAGTTTCGGCCTTCGCCTGATAGGGTTAAAGGTAGAGTGGGACCACGCCCGAACCGATCCGCCCGGGTCCCCGGGCCGGTGCATTCGCTGGGAACCAGACAAAGTATGGCAAGCGGCGGGTATCTCCCGCCACACCGGGGGTTTATGGAAAAACGGATGCCACGAACAGGAACTCTGCTGACGATCGTCTTCGCCGTCGTGACCGCGGTAAGCGGGATTGCCTCGGCCGCCGACGTACTCGAGACCATCGTCAAGAAGACGAAACTCGACCGGTCCGATCGAGCCAAGATCGAGACCGAGGTGGCCGTGCGCGTAAAGAAGTTCATGGACGCGGCCGATAAACCGCGTCGCCGGCGAAATGCCCGAGACAGTCTGATCGCCACCTCGAAGGTCTCGGGCGCGACTGCGGCAGGTCTCGATGCCTATGCCGAGGCCTGTGCCGACGAGCTGACCAGCCCCCTCCTCCACAAAGACCTGGCGCCGGCGTTGGACGCGGTGAACATCCTGGTGTCGATAGGCAATCAGAATACAGCCGAGGCCCTGGCTCGGGGCCTATCCTCGGAGCACGTGGCGGTCCGATACGCCGCCGCGGCGGGAATCCAACCGTTGCACAAGGCCCTCGCGAAACGTCGAAAGGCATGCAGAAATGTATTGCGGGCGTTGGGCCGTGCCTGCACTACGGAGCGGCACGAACTGGTGCTCCGAGAATCCTATCGCGCGCTGAACTTCAACGCCGACGTGGCCAACTTTGGATTGACCGACGAGGCCGCCGGGGCGTTGGTACGCATCTTTTCCGGACGGCTCGACCAGCTTTCCAGCGGCAGCCGCGACGAGTGGAAAGATACGGAGGGCTACGTCGCCGCGGCCGATTGTTACGCGGGTGCAAGCCCGGCCCTGCAGAAGGCACTCATCCGACAGATGGTGGACTTTCTGGCCCTTCACGTGGATCGCTATCTCGACGACGACATCGCCACAGCCTACCTGCCCACTCTGCGGAAGACGGTTCAGTCTCTGGAAAAGAGCCTCCACGCCATGATGCGCGTCTCGAAGGTGGATTCACCCACGAAGACCGTCGGCGCCGCCATCCGAAGAAAGCCCGGCAGCCGATCCACGAGAGAGGCCCGTGCCGCACTGGCCGATCTCGACGCGCTGCTTAAACGCCCTCCCTGGAATCTCCCATAGAACGTATGTACCCAAGCGAAGCGCATTGGGTGGCATGCCCAAGCGAAGCACATTGGGTGGCATGCCCAAGCGAAGCACATTGGGTGGCATGCCCAAGCGAAGCACATTGGGTGGCATGCCCAAGCGAAGCGCATTGGGTGGCATGCCCAAGCGAAGCGCGGGCATGGCGTCTCGCTGACACCCGGGTTCATGACAATTTCCGCGACCTGCGAACCCGACGCAGGATGGTTCATCTGATCCATCTGTTAATCTTGGGCATCAGCGAATGTAAGCACCGATCACGCCATGGCGTGCATCCAATCCGAGCCCCGAGCGCAAGCGAGCGGGACCGATGATCAACGGACTACTCCA
>CAYXGR010000395.1:0-3297 GCA_964464525.1 uncultured Planctomycetaceae bacterium | reverse complement strand
GGCTTGGAAACCCTCATGATCGATGCGACGCAAGCGGCCGGGCTCGTGGCACCGGAATATTGATGTTTCGACTGCCTCCGCACGGGCATCCATCGTAATGGAATGCCGGATGTCCGCCAAGCCGTGTCCATGACCGTTCAGGCATGTCATCTGATCCTCGCGCACCGGGTTCGCCGAGATTCAGAGATCTGATGTGCTCGCCTGATTGAAGAGCCGGCTTCAGCAGACTGGTGTTTGCCGCCGGCTTCAGTCGGTGGTTCAAGCTGAACCAGAACTCTATCAGCCGGCTTCAGCCGGGCCTGATTCAGGAAAGCACGGCTGAAACCGACAGGGAGCCCAACCGAAATTGACATGGACCCCGCCATGCAGGCGGGAGGACGGGGGGATTGACGATGGACGATCGCGGGTGGACGATTGGGGGTGGTACAAACCAAGAGGAGTGAAACGCACCATGTCTGATTCCGTCCAACCCCCAAACACATCGCCTGCCATCCGCGTGATGATGATGCCGCGGGACACAAACGGCCACGGTACGATCTTCGGCGGCGTGATCCTCAGCTATCTGGATCAGGCGGGTGCGATCGAGGCCCGGAAGCTGGGCTGCACAAGCGTGGTCACGGTCGCGATGGATTCGGTCGAGTTCAAACAACCGGTCTTCGTCGGCGATGTGCTCAGCTTCCACGCCGAGACGGTCCATGTCGGACGAACCTCCGCGCGAATTCGAATCAACGTCTATGCCGAACGTTTCGAGCCACCATGCGAAGTAATCCCGGTGACCTTTGCGGAATTGGTTTTTGTCGCCGTGGACGCCGAACGGAAACCTGTCACGTTTGATCAGGAGGAAACGTCGAAACGTCAAAAAGTCGAAAAGTCGAAATAACAAAAACAACAACGATATTCGTGGAAACGGGTTTGGTGATTTGCATGCTTACCCGACCCGATACTGCCGGGTCGTGTGTGTAAGCATGGCACCCGTTGGAATTGATCAGAGGCTGGAACCGGCGGGTTTTTCCGGGGCGGGAGCCTGGAGACCCTCACGCGAATCCGGGGTTGTGGCACCATAGACATCCACATAGCCGCATCGCTTCTCGATGCGTTTGGGGTTGTACCAGGCATCGCGAAGGACCGTGGTTCGCGCGGAGAACAGGGCGCTCATGCCACGCTGCCGGAAGGAACTGCCATAGGTGCTGGTAGTGACGGGCTGAAAATCGTCCAACTCGATGATAAACCATTTTCTCAGTTTCAGATCTGAATAGAGACAAACCTTCTTCGTGGGTTCGGCGGCGGGTTGGCTGGCGGCGGTTTTGACACGATCCGTCTGCGGAAGATCCATCGCCGGAGGCGTCCAGTCTTCGGCGGTCAGCGAAAAAGAGGACTCGATAAAACCATCAGACTGTCCGACTCCGGAGACGGTGGACGGCTCGATCGGCAACTTGCCGGAGAGGATCACATCCTGTGCGGCAGGACCGGTCATTCGAACGCGCCGGGGGAAGGCAGCCGGTGTCGATATTCGCGTCAGACCACGCTCGGTCCGAAAATCTACAAATCGATTGAAGGCCTCGTCGACGCCCAGGCGGGCGGCGACCGCGTAGAACTCCTGGGCGGCGGATTCCATCGCGGCAAAAGCGTGCATCAGGCGAATGTCTTTTTCAACCTGGGCACGCACGCTTTCAAGATTGGAGGGCGGAGCGGATTCCCGGGCGTCGATCACCCGAAACAGAACAAAGGTCTCGGGATCACCCGGCAGAGCAATCACACGCCGGGTGATGGAATCAAAAGTCATGTTGTTCGACTTGCTCCTGACGACGAGTGGAGCATCCGGCGTCTGGTACGTCTGAAGCCGAAGGGCGGTATCAGAAGAGTCCTTCGGCTCGTAGAACCCCTTCACGCGGAAGGCATACTCCGCGATATCCAGGGATTCGGTGCCGGCGCCGGGCGTCTTGGCACGGGCCAACAGAGGAATCGACGCGAGATTCGACTTCGAGAAGGGTTCGGGCATGTCGTAGTTGAGGAATATGCCGTAATCCGCAGCCACGCGATCGCAGGCGGCTTTCAGGTAGTCCGGAGCCATCACTGCCGGGGGGACGGGCTTGTAGCCGCTTTCCTTGTCGGTCCGAACCGTGTTCCACGGCCGGGCCAGTTCCCGCGCCAGCTTGTTCATCGCCGCCCGAGCAACCTTGACTCCCTTTTTATGCCGGAGCTCTTCCTCGACTTTCGGCTTGGCCTCGCTGAAGGCCATCGTCACCTGCCGGGTGGTCTGCTTCGGTGGCACGGCCGGTTGCGACGTGGGGGCCGAGGTGGTCGCGGTTGGATCATCAATGGTGATCGTCTTTTTATACTTATCGCGGTTCAGAAGACCCTCTTTGTCGCGCCCCTTCCAGTAGGTCTTGATTTCTTCGAGCGAGACATCGACCCGACGCTCGACATCGACCACCGATGCGGTCACGTACTGAAGCGTCACACGACGGGGGTATCGATAGCCGAAACCCGTCTCACTCTCCTCCGGCAAGACATCCTTATACTTATCGAAGTGGGCCTGCATCTCCGCCTCGGCAATCGTCTCCGTGGAATCCACGAATTGAGCGGCGTCGAGTGCGGCGTACTTAACCTTGACGCGATCCTCGGTCTGCCGGACATAGTGCTTGATCTGGGTTTCCGATGGCATGGAGACACCGAAGACCCGACCGGCA
Source organism: uncultured Planctomycetaceae bacterium (assembly GCA_964464525.1). Classification (GTDB taxonomy): domain Bacteria; phylum Planctomycetota; class Phycisphaerae; order UBA1845; family UTPLA1; genus CAYXGR01. The sequence goes on along the minus strand of CAYXGR010000395.1, from coordinate 607 downwards.
TTCTCCTGGATCGCCTGATGGCGGGCGACCGCACGCTTCAGCCGGCTACGGGAGAGCCGATGCTGGGCGCGTAGATCTTCGAGCGAGGGAAAGCCCTGGCTCTTGCGCAGGGTATCCCGGCTTTCGATGATTTGTTCGATTTTCTGATCGGGGACGCTGATACCGGCACGGCTGGCCTCTTCGGACAACATCAGCCAGTGGCGGATGCTCATCTCCCCTTTCAGATCGTACTTCCAGTTCATCAACAGGTTCCGAAGCTCATCGGCCTCGCCCTGGGCAACGCCGAGTTCGCCCTGCGTCACCTCCCGATCGAACACCTGCATCACAACGGTAGCGGCCGGGTTTCCGGCCAGGATATTCACCAACGACGGCCCGCCCACGAAGGAAAGCATGGCCAACAATACGACGACCACCATGATCTGCTTCGTGTGGATTCGCAACCACTTCATCATCGCGCGCAACTCCCGGATTCAAGGCCTGTTGTAGGCATCTGGACGAAAACAAACTAGGCTACCATGTACGGCCGAGGCGAGCAAGATGGAGTCCATGACTGATGGGGTGGCAATGCCAAGCCACAATCCCCAAGAATCCAAAGGACGGCACTGTC
>CAYXGR010000394.1:0-3297 GCA_964464525.1 uncultured Planctomycetaceae bacterium | reverse complement strand
CCTGTGGCACCGGCTTCCTGTGGCACCGGCTTCCTGTGGCACCGGTTTCCAACCGGTGCATCCCGCTGTGTATTTTTTTAGCAAAGGTTTTATACCACGCTCACAACGCGTAGAATATCCCCAATGATTCGAAAAATAGCTATGTTTGTATCTATTTTAGTGCTCCCAACGGTCATCGGATGTAGAACCGAATCCGACGAGGCTGCGGCCCGTGCCTCAATGAATGCGGACGAGTTGCTTTCGGCGTCGGATGAACGTGAACTGCTGGCGGCGGGCTGGCAGAAGCATGCCGGCGACGGGCTCGGGCTCTGGGTGTCGGTCGCCCGGCAGAAATTGTTCGGTATCGAGGGGGGGCGTGTGCGTTTCGTTTATTCCTGTTCGACGGCTGCGAGGGGGGTGGGCAATCGGGAGAACTCCCACCGGACGCCGCTCGGCTGGCACACTGTCGACGAACGCTACGGCGACGGTCTGCCTGCGGGCGCGATCTTCCGCGAGCGCAAGTATACGAAAAAAATCTGGCAACCCCATCAGGCGACGGCGAAGGATATGATCCTCTCCCGCATCCTCTGGCTGCGCGGCCTCGAACCCGGCGTGAACCTGGGCAAGGGCATCGACTCCCATGATCGCTACATCTACATCCACGGCACCCCGGCGGAAGAGAAGCTCGGAACGCCCGCGTCGATGGGGTGTATACGGTTATCTAATAATAATGTGATCGAATTATTCGAGATGGCCCCGAGTGGCACGCGCGTTCTGATCACCAAGTGGTGATTCCACGTCCTACCGTTGCGCGATTGGGACGTAGGCCTGATCCATCTTTCCGCTGTAAACCGCGCGGGGGCGGAAGATGCGGTTTTCCGGCAGGTATTCCAGCACCCGGGCCAGCCATCCGGCCGTCCGGGCGACGGCGAAGATGACGGGAAACAGCGGTGTCTCGAAGCCCAGCGCGTGATACACCAGGCCCGAGTAGAAATCGACGTTCGGATAGATCTTGCGGCCGGCGGCCTCCATGGATTCGATGACTTCCCGTTCGACGGCGGCGGCCGTCTCGTAGAGCGTCTCTAAACCCTTCTGCCGACAAAGCGTCTCGGCGTGTTTCTTGAGAACCGTCGCCCGGGGGTCGTATGCCTTGTAGACGCGGTGACCGAATCCGATGATCTTCTCGCGGCGGGCCATGCGTTCCCGCACCCAGGCCTTTGCGCCAACCGGTCCGCCGATCGATTGGATGTCGGCCAGGGCCGCCTCGTTGGCCCCGCCGTGCAGTGGTCCTCGCAGAGAGCCGATCGCCGCGGCGATTGTGGAATACATATCCGCCAGCGAGCTGTGGACCACCATCGCCGTGAAGGTCGAGGCATTCATTCCATGGTCGGCCTGCAAAATCAGACAGACGTCCATCACCCGTCGCGTCACCTCGTCCGGCGCCTCGCCGGTCATCATGTAGAGATAGTTGGCCGTGAAGTCCAGATTGGCATCGGGCTGGATCGGCGACTGGCCCCGCCGCGTTCGGGCGATGGCCGACGCCACCGTACGTGTGCGAGCCAGAATGCGAATCGCAACCTCCGTCTCCGCCTGCAATCCCGCCGCCGGATCGGACAGGTGTCGCGTGACCTCCAGGCTCTCCGCGTCGTGGCAGGCCAGCGCCGCAACGGCCGACTGGAGCACGTTCATTGGATGGGCATCCTTCGGCATCGCGGTGATCTGGTCCAGGATCGGCTTCGGCAGCGTGCCGTCGTCACGCAGCTTCGCTTGAAAGTCCTCGAGCTGACCGGCGGTCGGCAATGTGCCGAACAGAAGCAGATAGGCCGTCTCCTCGTAATGGCTGTGCTCACAGAGACCCTGGATCGAATGACCCCGATAGATCAGCTCCCCCGCCTGCCCATCGACGTAGCCGATTTGGGTGATATTGGTGATTGCCCCTTCCAGCCCGCGACCCTGCTCGATGGTGCAGGGAAACTCGACCTTGCCCAGAAACTTCGCCATGATGTCTGCCCTTTGAGTAAAGCCTGAACTGCTCGTTTACGCCGTCGACAGCGTAAGTGTAGTTCATAATCGAATCACTGGAAACGGCCCCACAAGCGTGGACGCCTTCCGATCGAAGCAGTACGATGAACTCGAATTGGCATCCAGACACGCCGCGACACGATTCCGTGCGCCGACCAAGGGAGAACAAACGATGAAAGCCCACGAATACCAAGCCCGACAGCTTCTCGCCGCCGCCGGTGCCCCCGTTCCCAAGTTCGAGGTCATCCACTCGGTGGACCAGGTCCGCGGCGCAATCGACGCCTTTGGCGGCGGTCGCCTCGTCGTCAAGGCCCAGGTCCACGCCGGTGGTCGCGGCAAGGCGGGCTACGTCATCCTCTCCGACGATGCCGCCGAGATCGAGAAAAACTGCCGCCGCATGTTCGCCGAGCCGATGGTCTCCAAACAGACCGGCCCCGAGGGGGTGAAGGTCAACACGATTCTGTTCGCCCCCGCCGTCGATATCGACAAGGAATACTACGTCGGCATGGTCGTCGATCGGGCGAAGGGCTGTCCGGTCATGATGGTCTCCCGCGAGGGCGGTGTCGAGATCGAAGAGGTCGCCGCGAAGAACCCCGACGCGATCATCAAGGAATGGATCCACCCCCACCTCGGCATCCAGCCCTTCCAACTGCGCCGACTGTGCGACGTATTGGGCCTGACCGGCGAGCATGCCAAGGCGGCGTCGAAGGTCATGATCGCCGTGGCGAAGCTGTTCAATGAAAAAGACGCCAGCCTCGCCGAGATCAACCCGATGGTGTTGACGAAGGCGAACGGGAATTCACCCGGAGAGATTTTGGCGATCGATGCCAAATTTAACTTCGACGACAACGCCCTCTTCCGCCATCCGGACATCAAGGAAATGTTCGACGCGACCGAGGAGAATCCGAATGAGATCCGTGCCGCCGAGCACAACCTCAGCTACATCGCCCTCGACGGCAACATTGGCTGCCTGGTCAACGGTGCCGGTCTCGCCATGAGCACGATGGACATCATCAAGCTGCATGGCGGTTCGCCGGCCAACTTTCTCGACGTGGGCGGCAGCGTCACGAAGGAGGGGGCCGTCGAGGCCTTCAAGATCATCCTGTCGGACTCGAAGGTGAAGGGGATTCTGGTCAACATCTTCGGCGGAATCGCCAAGTGCGACGTCATCGCCGACGCGTTGATCCATGCGGCGAAGGAGATTGGCTTCAACGTCCCGGTCGTCGTGCGTCTCGAAGGGACGAACGTCGAGAAGGCCCGGGCGATGCTCAAGGAAGCGAACCTCAAGGCCCTGAC
>CAYXGR010000393.1:0-3304 GCA_964464525.1 uncultured Planctomycetaceae bacterium | reverse complement strand
ATGGGCTTGAGTTCATCCCTGTCTGACTGTTCAGCCGATAATGCTCCCATAGAGTAGGTTCAAAGCAGGTCGGATGTCCCGTAGAGGCGTGGGGCGCGGGTGGTTTGCGCGGTGTAGTTCCAGATGAACTTCATGTGTGTCACTTTCGATTTTTAACGCGAAGACAGGGAGTGTTCCATGCGCGCATTTGTGACGGGCGGAACCGGATTCATCGGATCCAGACTGACGAAGCGTCTGCTAGCGGACGGTGTTTCGACGAGCCTCCTCGTGCGTTCGAAAACTATGCCCGTCCCACTCGATGCGCGTCTCCTTCCGGGGCAATTGGAGGACCACGAGGACCGGTTGGCTGAGCTGATGCGGGGCCACGACATTCTCTATCATCTTGCCGCCTGCATCTCTTTCGACCCGGATTATCGGGAAACGCTTCTGGCCGTGAACGGTGAAGGAACCCGTCGGATTCTCGGCGCTGCGCGGCGCGCCGGGGTCGCGCGTTGTGTCGTCGTGAGCAGCGCCTGCACGATGGGGCTTTCGGAGCACCCGAGTTGCGTTCTCGACGAGGCGTCTCCTTTCGATACGCGGTTGGAGCGTCGCAATCCCTATCTCGACAGCAAGCGCGTCTGCGAGCGGTATGCGCTGGCCGCCGCCGCCTCGGGGCAGGACGTTGTGATCGTCAATCCGACGACGGTTTTTGGGGCGGGTGATCAACGGTTGAACTCCGGTACACTTGTTCAACAAGTCGCCCATAGTCGTGTTCTGCCGGTGCCGCCCGGCGGATCGAACGTCATCGATGTGGACGACGTGGTGGATGGCATCCTGGCGGCGGCGGATCGGGGACAGTCCGGCAAGCGGTACATCCTCGGCGGATTGAATTTGAAGTTCGGTGAGATCATCGACCGCATCGCGGCTGCGGTCGGACACCGACCGTGCCGGATTCCATTGCTGTCGGCGGCGCGTTTGCCGATGATCAGTGCCGCCTGGCTCATGCAGCATCTCACGCGCCATCGCTTGATCACACCGCAGATCATCGCGGACACATTCACCTACAAATACTATTCGAGCCGCCTTGCCGAAACGGAGTTGGCCTGGAAGGCGCGGCGCGAGTTCTCCGATACGCTGGCGTCGGCCTGGAGATACTATCGGCGTGAAGGCCTGATCGCCCCGCCGCGTGGGGTTGCGGCATGAATACCTCTGCGTCTTCATCAATCGACGCCGTCAAGCGGGCCAATCGCCGGCTCTACGACACCGTCGCGGGCCGGTATGAGGGGATCGACGGCCGCAGGAATGAGACGCTCTCGCTCTGGATCCGGGCACATCTGCGGGAGTTGGCCGACCGGCATGGAAACGGCGTGCTTCTGGACCTCGGCAGTGGTAGCGGTCTGGTGTCGCGTTCGGCACGCGGCATTTTCAGGCGGACCCTCTCTTTGGATCTATCGCCCCGAATCCTGGCGTCGGCGGGAAACGGCGCCGATCACCAGATCGCCGGGGACGTGGATGCACTTCCCATTGCCGGTGATTCCGTGGATGTCGTGTCCTGCTTCGCGGTTCTGCACCATCTATACGATGCCGGCGGTTTGGCACGGGAGGTGGCGCGTGTTCTGAGACAGGGTGGTGGATTCTGGTCGGACCACGACATGGACCTGGCGTTTTACCGCCGTTTTCGGTTGCCGCTGTGCGGATACCGTCGTCTGCGGGGCGCGGATCGAAAATACTCAGCCACGGAAATGGGCTTGGATGCCGATACCTATAAGTTAGCGGAATGCCGGGAGAATGGGGTCGATAGTGAGACGATCATGCGGCAGTTTCAGCAGGCCGGCATGGCAACGACCATCAGCTTTCACTGGTTCGGGCTCTCCTCGTGGAGTAACCGGATCTTCGGTGAGCGACGGCGCTCGCGAGGCTGGGCGCCCCTGTTGCGATTGAGCGCCCGGAAATAGGTCAGAAAGGGATGGCACATGGCGCGCGTGGTCTTGATATATCCCAAGCCTAACCAGATTACGTTCGACACCGCTCACTCGATCAACCTGGGGCTGGCCTACATGGCGGCGGTCCTGGAGGGGCGCGGTCACTCGGTCGCCGTGCACGACTGCAACCTTCAGCCGGATGGCGAGTTGCCCGCGAAGCTGAGAGATGCGGAGCTGGTGTGCATCTACACGATCACCGCGGCCTTCAAGGCGGTTTTGCGATTGGCCGAGGAGATCAAGACGCGCCATAACGCGGACTGCAAGATCATCCTCGGCGGTCCTCATCCCTCGGCGCGGCCGTTGGATGCCTTTGAGTCATGCTACATCGACTATGCCGCTGTCGGCGAGGGTGAGATCCTGGTCTGCGAGCTTGTGGAGAATCTGCACAACGCCGCCGTCCGGGACACGCTGTCGGGGTTGTACTATCGGGGCGAGGACGGGACCATCAAGGGCTCCGGCAAGGCGCCCTATCCGCCGAATCTTGACGACTTGCCCTTTCCCGCTTACCACCATTTCCCTTACGACCTGACGACTCCGACGCGTCCGACCTGGATTGACGCGCGTCGTCTTCGGTGTGGCACGATGATGACATCCCGCGGGTGCCCGTTCCGATGCACCTTTTGCACGTCGGCGGCGGATCAGCCGTTTGGCAAGGTGTTTCGAGCGATGTCGCCGGGCCGAGTGATCGATGAGATCGAATGGCTGGTCCGGGACTATGGTGTCAACTTCGTGGAGTTCCAGGACGACGTATTCAACCTGATCACGAGCCGCGCGGAGGAGATCTGTCGACTGTTGATCAAGAAGCAGCTTCCGATTCGCTGGTCGATTCCGAACGGGATCTCTCGCGTGGAGAATATCACGGAAAGCTTTCTGCGGCTCTGCAAGGATGCGGGCTGTGTCGATGCCTGGTTTGCCGCGGAGACCGGCTCGGACAGGATTCGAAGCGAGATCATCTTCAAACAGAACACGAAGGAGCAGGTGAGGCGGGCGGTGGAGGCATCGAAGCGCGTCGGATTGCAGACGGGTGCATTTTTCATATTCGGGAATGCCGACGAAACCCTGGAGGAAATGCAGCAGACGATCGACTTTGCCTGCTCCATGCCGCTGGACCGGGCACAATTCACAATCGCCACACCCTTCCCCGGAACAACGCTCTGGGACAGAATCGAACGCGAGGGCCGCTGGCTGGTCAAGGATCCCGATGCCTTCGGGCCGTATGAGAATATCGTTTACTTCGAACTCGGGCGATTGAAGAAGGAAAACGTCCTGCGGATGTACAAGAAGGCGTTTCGGAGTTTCTATCTGCGGCCTTCCTATATATTTCGTAACGTCATTCTACGACG
>CAYXGR010000392.1:0-3307 GCA_964464525.1 uncultured Planctomycetaceae bacterium | reverse complement strand
GACCCAGGGCGGCGCTTCGCTCTGCCCTGGGCTGATATGTTTCGGCCCCTACGGGGCAGACGTACCCGGAGTCACGGAAAATTTTACAAGATGCGCGGATTCGCGCGTAGGGAAATAACGGGTTTTATGTCATGAATCCAAAGACGACGATCGGCCTTGTTCTCTCGCTTATTCTTGCAGGTGTCGGTGTGTGGTGGGCCCGTTCCTCCTCGACGCCGACGGCGGTGCCCTCACCTGTTGGTCCGAAGGCTCTGCTTGATCTGAAGTTCGCGGACGTCACGCAGTATGAGATTCGTTCTGGATCGGATACGGCCTGGGCATTCACAAAGACGGACAACACGTGGGAGATGGTTTCTCCCTTTGGCGGGCCGAGCGAATCGACGACTGTGGATGCGGATGTTCGTAAGCTCACGGGCCTTGAATATACGCAGGTCTTCTCATCGGGCGATTCCGATGGTCCGACGGATGAGATGACTTCTCTCGGCCATCCGCAAAGAATCTTCAAGTTGGCGGGCAAGGATGGGAAATCCGAGACGCTTGAAATTGGCAATCGGCAGACGCTATCGAACAAGACGTATGTTCGGAAGCAGGGCGACGACGCGATCTACCTGGTGGCCGCGGATCTGAACAAGGATTTTCGGCGAAAACTGTCGGACTATCGAACCAAGCGGGTATCCGAATTCGCGGCGGCCGATGCGGTTCGTGTCTCGGTGCGCGGAGAGGAGAACTTTTCGCTGGTCAAGCAGGGGAGTGAATGGACGGTCGAATCGCCCGTCAAGGCACGGGCGGAGACTGCTGTGGTGAGTCGATTGCTGCAGGGCGTTTCCAGCCTGAGGGTGACGGAGTTTGTGGCCGATGATGCGAAGACGCTGAAGCCGTATGGTCTGGAAAACCCTCGGTTGACGGTGACGATCACCACTGAAAAGAAGACGCCGAAGCCGGCCCCACCGCCGCCCGCGACTATGCCGGCGGAGCCGGCGTTCGAGATTGTGCAGAAGACAATCGGCGTGGCCTTCGGCGGCGGCGACGATGAGAAGGTGTTCGCGAAGCTGGATGATACGGGGAATCGAACGGTGTTTCAGGTCGGAGCCACGGTGTTGAAGGATTTGAAGCCGGCGTTGGACGATTTGCGAGATAAACGGATCGCCGTGATCCCGACGAACCGGGAGCAGGGCATCAGGGTGTCGTCGGGTGTCGATTCGATCGTACTGGCCAAGGCGGGATCGGATTGGCGGATCGCTTCCGGGATCGATGGCATTGCCTCGGACTCTGCTGATTTCACTGCCGTGAGCGAGCTGCTCAAGTCGATTCGCGATATCCGGGCGATCGGGTTTGAGTCGGTGGAGATTTCGAGCTTCGGCTTCGGGCGTCCGCGTGCGGTGTTGGAGATTGCCATGGAGGGGCGCGTCGAGCCCGTGAGGCTGTTGATCGGCAATCCGACTCCGAGCAAGACCGGGGCCTATATCAAAAATGAAAGCGAGGGATTCATCGCCGTGGTTCCTTCGGCGGACGCGGACACCCTTGTCGTCGAGCCTATTTCGTTTCTGGATCGGGCGATCCTGAGTGTTGATGGGGCTCGGGCTACTCGCGTCGAATTGGAGCGGTCGGGCGGGATGCTGCACACGCTGGAGCGCGCCGGGTCGGGCTGGCGGATGATCGCGCCGGAGTCGGGCAACGCGGATCTTTCGGCGGTCACGAAGATCCTGGCGAATTTGTCGAATCTGCGTGCGAGGCGGGTGGTGGCGAATTCGGGGGACACCGTGAAATACGGTTTGAACAATCCGCAGTCCCGTGTCAGTGTGACGATTCTCCCCACTCCGAAGCCAACGACACAGCCCGCGGAGGGTGCTCCGGCTGAGCTGGAACCGCCGATGACCGTGACGTTGCTGGTGAATCGTCACGAGGGCAAGGTTTATGCGATGAAGGAAGGCGGAGCCACGATTGGCGAGATCGATTCCATGGTGCTTGCGAACCTGGAAGCGGAGTTGATGGATACGAAGGTGATTTCGCTGGTTCCCGAACAGGCCGTGCGGATCGCGTTTTCCGGGGGCGACGAATTCGCGTTCGTCAAGTCCGGCGATCAGTGGAATCTGATGGGTGAATCCACATTCAAGACGGATGGTGCGAAGATTACGGAACTTCTCGATCACCTGAAAGGGCTTCGGGCCTTGAAATACGAGCGTTATTCAGGCGCCGATCTTGCACGCTATGGTCTTGATTCACCGGCGCTCGCGCTGCGTGTGGCGTTTGCCGACGGGTCGTCGAGCGTGTTGATGGTTTCGGCGGACGGACCTTCGGGAGGGGATCGATATGCCAATGTTTCGTCCCATGAGGGACGGGTGTTTGTGCTGAAGGCCCAGGATCTGAAAAATCTACAGAAGAAGATTACCGATTTTCAGAAGACGGGTTAGACTCGGCGAGGGTGGCGGGCCGGAAACCGGGTGGTTCACTTGATACGGAAAGGTAAAACTGACGATGCGGATTGAAAGCGGGCCGAATACTGAACGAATCGTCAGGGCATCTCTATTTCTGTTGTTGTGTGCTATCTTCAGCGGGTGGTTTACCTATGACGGTTTTGTGGGCTACCCTGCCGCGAACTTTCGTGAGCACCTGGGACAGCTTCCCTCTGAGGCGCGGTCGAAGGTGTCGGCGACGGATGTCTATTCTAGCGTTACAGAGGAATCGCTCGGGGAGGCTCAGAAGGCCGGCCGGAAGATCGGCCGACAGCAGCAGCGTGCGGCGATTGAGTCGCTCTACGGGGGGCCGCCCTCCTACGAAGATGCGCAATTCGCGTATTACTTCGGCCCGTTCTATCGCGTTACGCTGCACCTTGAGGGCGGAAAGATCAGGAAGGTTGCCGGACAGCAGTCGCCTAAAAGCATTCAGGATTGCCGGTTTCAGAAAGGGCTGGGGGGCTTTTTGTGCGTTGTCTCCATTGTCGTGCTGGTGATGCTGATTCCGATCATCCGGAAACGGGCGGTTCTGGATGGAGACGGGCTTTGTTTTCGAGGGAGGAAGCCGATTTCATGGGATGCCATGCGATCCCTGGATGATCGTCGGTTTCGCAAGAAGGGCCGGCTGTATCTGATCTATACCGACGGCGATCGGGAAGGGCGGTTTTGCCTCGACGAGTATCATCTGGCGAAGTTCGAGGAAATCGTCGCCGAAATCTGTGCGCGAAAGGGATTTGACAATCCTGTCGCCCGGGAGAAGGCCGAGAAGGCTCGGGCCATTGGCTGATTGGCGAGATGGAAATCTGGTACAAACAGGGGGCTTTACGCCCATTCGGACCCGCTCGCTTGCGCTC
>CAYXGR010000391.1:0-3311 GCA_964464525.1 uncultured Planctomycetaceae bacterium | reverse complement strand
TAAGGAATCTCGTCGTAAAGGTAGGGTTCATCGGATTCGCCGGCCATGACGGCCGCCGGCGAGTCTTCTGATTCATCCGATTCATCCAACCGGGCTTCGATCGTCCGATGTTCCTGGGGATCCGAAACGACGAATGTGCGCACGTAGTCCAACTGTTTCTTCGCCGCGCCAAACTCGGGATCGATGGCGAGGGCCTGTCGCAATGCCTCGGCGGCCCACTCATAGTCTCGCATTTCCACGCAGATGACGGCGACGTTGTAGTAGGCCTCTTCGGCGGGAACCACGCGGCTGAATTCGATCGCACTGTCGCCCAGGCGATTCGTACGGGCCAGCGCGATGGCCAGGTTCATCCGGGCACGTTCGAAGCGGGGTTTCAACGAGAGGGCGTGTCGAAACTCCTGTTCCGCGGCCTCGTATTCCTTCTGGACGAGATAACAGTAGCCGAGATTGTTGTGGAGCATGGCGGAGTCGGGATTGGCGGCAAGGCCCCGCTTGTAGAAATCCTCGGCTTCCGAGAACCGGTTCATCTTCTGATACACCACGGCAAGCCGGTTATAGGCCCGGACCATCAAGGGGTCTGCCCGAAGTGCCTTTTTGTACTGCGTGATGGCGCCGTGCAGATCGTTCTGACGTTCCAGCATCGTCCCGGCGGCCAGGTGTGTGTCGGGGGAAATCCGCGGGGAAGGGGCATCTCTCACATCGTGGGGGCGGTCGGGTTTCCCCTTGTCCGCCCATTTCCAGGACAATCCGCCATCAGCGTCACGCGCACAGCCCACAGTGAGTATGACGAGCAGCGCCAAGATGTTTGCGGAAGCGGCCCGCATTCGTCTAGCCTCCAATTTGCGCGCTGTTTGAGAGGTTGTAGGCCGTGCCACGGGGTTCCGCCTCTTTAGCCACCGCCTGCCCCGCCACGGCTTCCGCGACATCCATACCCCGCCCGCCCGAAATGCCGAGCACAACATCGATCCGATTGTTGCTCGGAATCGACTGAGCAAGAAATTCCCTGGCGATCTTGATCCGTTCTTCTACGAGTATGTCGTCTTCCAACTTCGTTTCATACGTCAGGGTTCCGCCGCTGGTGGCAAGCAGTTCGGCATAGCGCTCGAGCCGGGCCTCGCCGGTGCCGGACAGTTGTTTCTGATGGGGGATGAAGTGGATGTCGGCTATGGACATATCCGCGATCATTCCCTGATCATTGTGATAGGCAAAAAATTCGGCCATGCGATGCCGGCTTTCCGAATAGCCCTGTGGGGGCGCGTTCAACATTTTGGTTTCGGATGGTTTGACACAGCCACCGTGGAAGAGGCCGAGCAAGAACACTGCGGCGGGCAATCCAAAAGATCGGGACGACATGGGAGAACTCCTACGCGCACTATCAATCCGCACCGACGCTTCGGGCGGCGCATCCTATACATGCATATCGGCAGATAATCGCCGTGAAGCGCGTTGTCGCCTGCGAACTGCACGACTTTTTGGCTGACGGTGTGAGGGACGAAATAATTCTCGCGCAGGAATTGCCGATCGCCTTGGATATTCGCGGGATGATCCCACGCCGCTGCGCCCACCCGGTATGGCTGCACACCCTGGCGGAACGTCTTAATAAGAAACGGGCTCCGCGTCGGCGGAGCCCGTTGGAAGGGTGTTTTCGATGTGTTGACCGGCTGCGGAGAACCGCTCAGATCGTATGGGCGGCTCGTGATTGCTTACGCTGATGTGCTGTCTCGGAGGGCTTGACCGCCGGCGGTTTATTCGCCTCCGTGGTCGTGAGCAGCGCCTGCGTGATCTGATCACCCACGTTGTTCATGCCGTCCGGCGAATAGGGGATCATCATGATCGTGGACTTGCTGTTGGCGCCGACGGACGTGACCGTGTCGTAGTGCTGCGTCAGGAGCACCATCTTGGTGGCCTCTTCCGGCGAGATGCCCGCCTCGGAGCAGGCCTCGACCGAATCCTTCAGACCGTTGGCGATGGCCAACCGCTGACGGGCAATGCCCACACCTTGTAGCTCCTTGGCCCGAGCCTCGGCCTCGGCATCGGCGATCGTTCGGATCTTCTTGGCCTCGGCCTCGTTCTTCGCCGCCTCGCGCAATCGGGCGGTCGCATTGACATGGTTCATCGCCTGCTTGACCTTGGCATCCGGCTGGATGTCGTTCACCAGGGACTGGAGGATCGTGTAGCCGAAATCCTGCATCTGCTGCTGGAGTCGTTCCTTCACCGCCGAGGCGATCTTCTCCTTTTCGGAGAAGACGTGGTCAATCGGCATCTCCGGCACCAATGCCCGAACCGTGTCGAACACGAAGGAACTGATCTGCTGGCCGGGATTCATCAATTTGTAATGGGCGGCCAGCACGGTGTCCTCGTCTTCACGAACGAAGAACTGCACGGCAATTTTCAGGTCGACAAACACGTCGTCCTTCGTCTTGGACTCGACTTCGATCTCCAGTTCACGAATCCGATGCGTGATGCGGCCCGCGATCGAATCCACGAAGGGTATCTTGAAGTTGAGACCCGGCTTCGCCGTCTTGTGAAACTTGCCGAATCGCTCGACGATCGCCAGCGTCTGTTGCTCCACCGTGAACGCCCCCATCGCGGCGACGATCAACACGAAGACGGTCAATACTCCCAATGCGATTATGGTACCCATCATACAAATCCTTTCTCCCGCGTAACCGCGGGCCTGGTTTGAATTAATCGTCGTATTCCGCCGACACCAGCGTCACGACCAGGTTGGCCGCCGGTTCGGTGATCTCGTACGAAGGGATCTCAATCTTCGTTTCGATGCCCCTCGGCAGGCGCTCGATCGGCTGCTCCACGGAATAGAGCGCCTTGCCCGATTCGTCCTCGCCGTCGACTTGCAAGACCCCGTTTCTCAGGGCGTAGCCGGTATTGAACAGAAGAAGACCCAGGGGCTCGGTGCCCAGCAGCCGCGAACCGCCCCAGGCCGACTCGTCGCGGAAATACAGGTCCACCGCCCGTTGGCAGCATCGATAGCCGCCAGGCATGGAGATTGGGTTTGGATGCGGGGCGCGACCGACTGTGCCGGGGCTGGCGTCGAGTGGACCGCCACACTTTGCACAGAAATGGGCCGGCTCAACATTCACCACACCGCACTGGGAACAAATGCCGTCCATATTGCCTGACCTGAATCGATGACCTCCACTTATAGTGTAGCCCATGATCCCATGCCCGCCACTATAAACCCGGCCCTCCGCTATAGAGGCCCGGTTTTTGGCCGATTCCACGGAGCGTTCGCCCAAGCCCCCTTTTCTCACAAGATAATTGATTCAGAGCCACGTTTATCAGAGCATCTT
>CAYXGR010000390.1:0-3318 GCA_964464525.1 uncultured Planctomycetaceae bacterium | reverse complement strand
CACCGGTTGGAAACCGGTACCACAATCCACCGGTTGGAAACCGGTGCCACAGCTTAGGGTTCCTAGCCTCGCAGGGCGAAGCTTGCCAGATCGCGGGCCGTGTCTCCGGGGCGAATCTCACCCTCGGCCTCCTCGATCGTTCCGGCGGACTGGTTCGCCTCGACTCGGGTGATCCGCAGGGTTCCGAGGTATTGAAGCTTGCCACCCTTCGGCGCTGAGCGATACAAAAGAAACTTCATGCCGTGGGCGACGCCGTCGGCGCTGCCGACCGAAATACCCGCGACGCCGTTCTTGATCTCGGTGACTTCACCCCGGATGGGTGAGGTCATGGCAGATCCCATCGGCGTCGATTGAACACTCGGCGTATAGGCCTGGACGATGCCCGATCCACCGGGAATCTGGGTGGCACCGGCCATGCGGGTGTCGGCCATTCCCTTGATCTGTTCCTTCAGAGCCTTCACGCGCGAGGCGGCCATGGCCACGTTGGCGGTCAGTTCCTTGACGCGATCGTTCAGATCGACGTTGCGCCGGACGAGTTCGCTGTTACGCCGGCTGGTCTTTTTGGTGAATTCCTTTTCGAGATCGAGGGCCGCCTGGAGCAGGGTATTGTGCTCGGTCACCGCGGTGACCTGTCCCTGTTCCATCGTCAACTGGTTCTGGGATTCGGCATCGAGACGTTCGAGCTTGGCGATCTCGCGTTCCTTCTCGGAAACCGATGCCCGCAGGTCACTGGTTTCTCGCAGGTCTTCCTGATGCCGGGCGAGGGCGAGCTGCTGTTCCGTGGCGGCACTGGCGGCGAGGTGTCTGGATTTCGCCTGCGCGTCGATGGCGGCGGCGCGCCAGTCTTCGGCGGATTGCTTCCAGTTCTCCTGCTGTGCGAATGCCGCGATCACGAACATACTCAGGGCGATCGACAAGATCGTTAAGAGCACGACAAAGACTTTGGTCAGTACGCTCACGACGCTTCCTCCTGCTGCATTGGGTTGCGACGGTATCCGCGCGGGGCTAGCCGGGGTACGGGCTTCCTGTCCACCTGCCCCCCATTGGGCTGGTTCCGGACACCGTCGTGATGTCGTTGTCACGCGACGCTATAACACCGCGTGATGGGTGGGGTTCCACCCTTGGCAGGCTCACCGAGGAGGAGAGTCGCGGGCGGAATCACTGGATTATCCCCTGTCGGAACACAATTTGCAAGTCTGAATTGGTGTGGAAATCTTTCGGGATCGATCCGGGGCTGCTGGGGCTGTTTTTCGGAACAAGGATCGACCCTTGCGGATGCCACACGAATTGCCTCTTATCGGTCGATATTCGGTGTCGTGGCGGTGGAATTCGTGAACCCTCGGCTTGACCTGAAGCCCCGATCGGCATTAGAGTTAAGGGTGGAACCGCCGCACCCGCAACACACCAGCACAACCGCCCCCACAGTCAACCGACGTTCCACCGCTGCCGTATTCATACAGTTCCGATGGTGCAATTTGTTGACTGTTTGAGATTCCGGAGCCGCGTGTGTTCAAGAGGCCGCACGGACTGAAGTCCGTGGCTCTTCCCCACTGCGAAGAATCGAGTATTTGGGAGTCAGCCCATGACGAGTCTAACGAAACGAATGTCGGCCCGGACGATCTCGACAAGCATTCTGTTGATTTCTCTCGGTATGGGATCGGGCCCTGGCGCGAGTTCCGCCTCGGTCATCATCTCCGACAACGCCCTGGATCGACTCGCCGTGCAGCGCTTTTGGCACGCGGACGTGCCGATCCCTGCCGGTGAGTCCATCGTTCGGTCGGTCCTGCTCGACGACAATCTCTATCTGCTCACCAATCGCAATCTCGCCTTCGTCGTCCATGCCCGAACCGGTGTTCTCCGATGGTCCGCACAGGTCGCCGAGCCCGATCAGACGGTCCGAGGACCGACCCACTCCGATCAATACGCACTATTCACCACGCCGGGCGCCGTCAAGGTTTTTCATCGCGCGACCGGTGAACTTGCGGGCGAGCCTCGAAAGCTGCGCGGGGTCATCATCGACGTGGCACACGACATTGCCACGATCTCGATTGGCCGAGTCCACGGCGTCCGGGCGGACGATATCCTGAAGATCGTGCGTGTCGGTGCGGATGAAGATGATGCCGAAAGCGCGATCGCCCAGCTTCGGGTGACGATTGTCAATGAACGACAGTCCAAGGGCCGGATCATTCGGCAGAGCCGAACCATCCAGGTCCAATCCGGGATGCGTGTGGCGGCGGACGTGGTGCTCCCGTTGCGTGCCGTCAAACTCCCCTTCGCCGCCAGCAGTCCGGCGGTCGCGAACACGCAGAACCTGTTTGTCGGCGCGGCCAATCAACGGGTCTATTCTCTGGACTATCTCACAGGGGTGGTCAACTGGCAGGTCATGTCGCCCAATACGCTTTCGGCGACTCCGATTCTTCTGGGCGAGGATCTCTATTACGGCGGACAGGATGGCCGGATCGTCTCGTGTACCAGTGAGGATCGTGTGAAGAACTGGGTCTTCGACACGGAAGGTCCGATCTTCGCGGATCTGGTCGTCAGCCCGAAATATGTCTATGCCGCCTCGACCGATCGGCTGCTCTATTGCCTGGATCGAAAAGTAGGGAATTGGATCTGGCGGAAGCGTTTCGACAATCCGCCGGCCGAGTCGCCGCGCGTGGCCGTGGGGCGGGTCTATCAGCCCATTCCCAATGAGGGGATGTTCGTACTGGATGCAAACACCGGAGAAACACTCTGGCGGCGGCCGGAAGATGGGCGATTACTCGCTCAGTTCGGCCAGGACGCCTATCTGATGAGCGAAGCACCCACCAAACGATTGCTTCGCGTTCGAGCCGGCAGTGGCAAGGAGAAGGCCCGTGTGGGTGTGGGCGCGGCGGATTTCGCGGAGGCGAGCCAGGCGGATCAGTTGATCGTGCTGGCCACGAAGCGGGGCCAGATGGAATGTCTGCGTCCCAAGCATGCTCCACGATTGAAATCCACGGACGTGGCGGAGGTGCTTCGCAACGATCGTACTGCACGCGCAATGGCCAAGTCGATGGCCCAGGTCATGAATACGACCAAAAACAAGGTGGATGCCAAGCCGCAAGCCCTGTCGAAGGTGCGCTTCGATTTTTTGGACGATGATGATTGGCTGACCAGCCGGAGCCACGTCCGCCCCGCCGGGAGCAACGGGTTGATCGAGATCGAGGAAAAGGGGACCGGAGACGAGAAGAAGGTCCGATCCGATGAGGATGACGAAGGGGAAGATGAAGACAGCGTCGATGAAGATGATTCGGATGAAGATGACGATGATGAGAGCCTCGATGACGATGATTCAGA
>CAYXGR010000389.1:0-3322 GCA_964464525.1 uncultured Planctomycetaceae bacterium | reverse complement strand
CGCGTTGTCACGAATTCGCCTGCGCCGTCGTGGCTTGCTTTTGTTCCTTCGGGCCAGCGGGTCATGATCATTTTTTGCTGGGTGTAGAAGTGGATGCCTTCTTTGCCCTGGAGGTGGATGTCGCCGAAGAAGCTGGCGTTGTGACCGGTGAAGGGGAACATGGCCATGGGGGCGGGGACGCCGACGTTGATGCCGATCATGCCCGCCGCCGCTCGGTGTTTGAACTCGCGGGCGGCTCGGCCGCTGCGGGTGTAGATGACCGCTCCGTTGCCGTAGGGACTTCGATGGGTGAGGTCGATGGCGGCGTCGAGGTTGGCGGCTCGGGTGACGCTGAGGACGGGGCCGAAGAGTTCGACCTCGGAGACGTGCATTTGGGGCTCGACTCGGTCGAAGATGGTGGGGCCGAGGTAGAAGCCTTCGGGGGTCTCGGCGACTTTGACGGTGCGGCCGTCGCGGGCGAGGGTGGCGCCCTCTTTCACACCCTTGTCGATGTTGGATTGCAGCGATTCGAGGTGTTGGCGGGTGATGACCGGTCCCATGTCGGCGTCGGATTTTCGATCGGTGGGGCCTACTTTCATGTTGTCGGCATTGGCCACGAGTGCTTTGACGAGGGGATCGCCGACTTCGCCGACGGCTACGGCGAGGCTGCCGGCCATGCAGCGCTGACCGGAACAGCCGAAGGCGCTGCTCTGGAGTGCGGCGACGGTTCTGGGGAGGTCGGCGTCGGGCATGACGAGGATGTGGTTTTTGGCGCCGCCGTTTGCCTGGCAGCGTTTGCCGCTGCGCGTGGCGGTCTCGTAGATGGATTTCGCGATGGGGGTGGAGCCGACGAAGCTGACGGCCTTGACGAGCGGATGCGTCAACAGGGCATCTACGCAGGTCTTGTTTCCGTGGACGACGTTGAAGACGCCGGGGGGGAGACCGGCGTCGTGGAGGAGTTCGGCCATTCGCATGGCGCTGAAGGGGACCTTTTCGCTGGGCTTGAGGACGAAGGTGTTGCCGCAGGTGAGGGCGATGGGGAACATCCAGAGGGGGACCATGAAGGGGAAGTTGAAGGGGGTGATGCCGACGCAGACGCCGAGGGGGTGGTGGAAGGTTTCGCAGTCGACGTTTTGGGCGAGGTTGTGGACGGTGTCGCCCATGGTGAGGGTGGGGATGGCGCAGGCGAACTCGACCATTTCGATGCCGCGTCGGACGGAGCCGATGGATTCGGCGTGGGTTTTGCCGTGCTCGCGGGAGATGAGGCGGGCGATGTCGTCGGCGTGCTCTTCCATGAGTGCGACGAGGCGGAACATGACGCGGGCGCGTTCGACGACGGGGGTGTCGCGCCAGGCTGGGAAGGCGTCGTGGGCGGCCTGGACGATTTGGGCGGTTTCGTCGGCGGAGCAGAGGGGGGTCTGGGCGATTTGTTGACCGGTGGAGGGGTTGTAGACGGGTGCGAAGTCGGTGGCGGCGGCGGGGGTGAATGCTCCGTTGACGAAGAGTTGGACGGATTCGACGGCGGTTGTGGTCATGATGGATCTCCCGTGTTTGAAGGTATTTTCGCGATATCGTATTCGATGGTGGGGTTGGGGTCCAGATTTGGGGGTGGATTCGGATGATGCATCCGTCCTTGACTGGGAGTAGAATAATGCACGAAGAGGATTGGGTTCATTGGAGCCACAACAGAAAAGATGACTGATTCTCGCTCTTGGATTGATAAGTGATGGCTGAGGTTTACCTCGAAACCAGTTTCGTCAGTGCGTGTGTGACGAGTCGGGATGACGTCAGCAGCATCTATCGCAGACAGGTCAGTCTGGAGTGGTGGGAGACACAGCGGTCACAACATGAGATTTACGTTTCGACGGAAGTCATCAGGGAATTGTCCTCCCCAAGATACGGGCATCGTGATTCGGCCCTATCTCTCATTCATGACGTACCCGTTCTACCGATTACTCCCGAGGTAGAGGGCTTCGCACAAATCCTGGTACGGGAAAAAACGATGCCCATGCCGGTCGCAGGGGATGCCGTCCATGTTGCCGTTTCGGCAGTTCATGAGATCGATTACCTGCTTTCGTGGAATGTACGTCATCTGGCCAATCCGAATAAGATGCGCCATCTTCAAGTGGTGTGTCTGCGGTCCTCATTGATAGCCCCTATGATTGTGACGCCGGATTTACTCTGGGAGTTTGACGATGAATCAACAACCTGAGAACAAGTATCCCAGGGATGATCCCTTTATTGATGAAATTCGATCGATTCGAAAGGAGATATCCGACGGGTTTGGCAATGATGTGGGTCGGCTCTGCGAACACCTGCGGGAGATTGAGCGAGAGTACCCAGATCGCGTTGTCGAGCCGGCAAGGCGAAACTCGGAAGAAAACCCCCAACGAAAGAAACCGGAAACATTATAGATAGCAGCAGAATTTGGATGGCATTCATCCACAGAGGGAGAAATAGATGGCACGCATGGTACGCGGCGGGTTGATACAGGCGACGTTGTCGGAGCCGGGGGATTCGGCGATTGAGGTGATTAAGCGGTCGATGATCGACAAGCATGTGGGGTTGATCGAGCAGGCGGCGGGGAAGGGGGTGCAGGTGCTGTGCCTGCAGGAGCTTTTCTATGGGCCGTACTTTTGCTGCGAGCAGGATGTGAAGTGGTACAGCATGGTGGAGCCGATTCCCGAGGGGCCGACGACCCGGTTGATGCAGGAGCTGGCGAAGAAGCATGGGATGGTTTTGGTCGTGCCGATGTACGAGGAGGAGCAGACTGGGGTCTATTACAATTCGGCGGCGGTGATCGACGCGGACGGCTCGTATCTGGGCACCTATCGGAAGAACCATATTCCGCATGTTGCGCCGGGGTTCTGGGAGAAGTTTTTCTTTCGGCCGGGGAACCTGGGGTATCCGGTGTTCGACACGGCGGTTGGGAAGATCGGGGTCTATATTTGTTATGATCGACACTTTCCGGATGGGGCACGGTGTCTGGGGTTGAATGGGGCGGAGATCGTGTTTAATCCGTCGGCGACGGTTGCGGGGCTGAGCGAGTATTTGTGGAAGCTGGAGCAACCGGCGCATGCGGTGGCGAATCAGTATTTTGTGGGGGCGATCAACCGGCCGGGGGTTGAGGAGCCTTGGCGGATGGGCGAGTTCTATGGGACGAGTTATTTCTGCGATCCGCGTGGGCAGATCATGGTTGAGGGGAAGCGGGTGGAGGATGATATCGTCGTGGCTGATCTGGATTTGGACATGATCCGGGAGGTTCGGAATACGTGGCAGTTTTTCCGTGATCGGCGGCCGGAGACGTATGATGAGATTGTGCAGTTGTAGGGCTTCGGCATGC
>CAYXGR010000388.1:0-3328 GCA_964464525.1 uncultured Planctomycetaceae bacterium | reverse complement strand
GTCGACCACGGCGTAGAGATCGCGTGCGCGATCGTCGGAGAAATTCTTCAACCGACCGGCCCAGAGCGTCCCGGTCAGCAGAATCACAATCGCAAAGACTGTGACCGCCGCCTGGCCGAGCAGCGGCACGCGGATCGCGGGTTGACCGTCGTCGGACATGATCATCGCCCGGGCGATGCGGGCATAATAGTAGAGGCTGATGAGGGTGTTGAAAACGGCGACGAAGACGAGGAAGATCCAGCCGGCATCCCACAGCGCGGTCAGCAGCCACAGCTTGGCGATAAAGCCGCCCATCGGTGGCACGCCGACCAGGCTGAACAAAAAGACGGTCATCATAATAGCCAGGAGCGGGCTGCGGCGAACCAGGCCATTAAACCCGTCGATCGTCTCCTTGCCCGTCGCCCAGTAGACCATCGCCACAACCCCGAAGGCGCCGACGTTCATGAAGAGATACACCGTGATGTAGAAGACGATGGCACTGAAGGCCGGGTGGGCGACGCCGGCGGAGGGCTGCCCGTCGTTTCGCCAGATGATGGCCACCACCATGAGCATATAGCCGGCATGAGCGATCGAGCTGAAGGCCAGCAGCCGTTTGAGGTTGGTCTGGCGGAAGGCAGAGAGATTGCCGACCGTGCAGGTGATCGCCGCCATGATCGCCACGGCGAGCGAAACATGGCGAAGTGTCTCGGGCGAGCTGAGATTCCATGTCAACACGGTGAGAATACGAAGCATCAGACCAAGCCCGGCCGCCTTGCTGGCAACGCTCAGCCAGGTGGTGATCTCGATCGAGGCGCCTTGAAAGACATCCGGGCACCAGAAATGGAACGGGACGGCGGAGACCTTGAAGGCCACGCCGACGAGAAAGGCAAACAGGGAGACGCCCATCAGAACCGTCGGACCACCCTGCGCGGAGATGCGTTCGGCAATAGCGGCAAGGTCGAGCGTGTGGTACTGCCCATAGAGCAGCGAGCCGCCGTAGATCATGATCGCGCTGGTCACGGCGCCGAAGAGGACGTACTTGAGCGAGGCCTCGGCGGCGAGCCGATGTTGCTTGCGAAAGGCGGTGATTCCGTAGGAGGGAAGCGATGCCATCTCGACGGCGAGCATGATCAACAGCAGGTTGGTCGTGCTGACCATCAGTGCCATGCCGAAGGCGCTGCCGACGAAGAGGACGAAAAACTCGACCGAGTCGGTCTTGCGTGTGAGTCGATCGGGCAGGCCCGCGTTCTGGCCGAGCCACCACATGCCGATGATGATCAGCATGAAGACGCTGAGCAACACCATGAAGAAGCATGAAAACTGATCGACGACGAGCATCGGCGCGGTTGACCCGCCGGGGGTGAAGCCCGCCCAGTTGGTGATGCCCGCCGAGATGCCGCGCAGGGCCAGGGAGCCGGTCAGGATCGCCCCGGCAGCGGCAATCCCGCCGGCGACGCGCCAATTGCGACCGGCGACCAGGGCGCCGATGAGCAGAGCGACGATCGTGCCGACCAGCGCCCAGAGCGGGCCGAGCATGGCCAGATCGTGACCGGACGGCATCCAGATCGACGCCAACAGGTTCAGTTCGAACGACGCCATCGGCTCAGCCTCCCCCGCCCAGGGTCGCGACCGCATGGCCCAGTGGTTCAAAGAGGACCATCACGTCGTCGATCGTTCCGTTCATCAAATCGAAGGTGTACTGCGGCAGGATGCCGAGGAAGATGGCCAGGATTGCCATCGGCACCAGAATCGCCGTCTCACGGGCGGTCGCGTCCGGAAAGCTCGCGTATTCCTCTCGAAGCCGTCCGAGATAGACACGCTGAATCATCCAGAGGATATAGCCCGCCGTCAGGATAACCCCGAATGCGGCCACCACGGCCATCGGCCGGGCCCAGGTGAAGGCCTCGTGGACCTCGCCGGCGTTAAACGTGCCCAGGAGCACCCAGATCTCGCCGATGAAGCCACACAGCGACGGCAGCCCCAGGGCCGCGAAGAAGCCCAACGTAGCCAACGAACCATACCGCGGCATGGCCAGCCACAGGCCACCGAAGCGGTTGATCTCCCGATGATGAGCCCGGTCATAAATCACGCCGACCAGGAAGAAGCACATCGGGCTGGAGATGCCGTGTGCGACGATCTGGAACATCGCCCCCTGAAAACCGACATCCGTCATAACGGCAATGCCCAGAACGACGAAACCCATGTGGCTGATGGAGCTGTAGGCGACGAGCCGCTTGAAATCCGTCTGGGCCAGGCAGCAAAAGGCCCCGTAGAGAATGTTGATCAGCCCGAGGGTGGCCAGTAGAAAGGCCAGCTCCTTGGCGGCTTCGGGAAAGATGGGGTAGCAGACCCGCAGGAAGCCGTAGGCGCCGAGCTTCAACAGAATGCCGGCCAGGATCATCGAGATCGGCGTGGGGGCCTCGACGTGGGCGTCGGGCAGCCAGGTGTGGAACGGGAAGAGCGGCACCTTGATCATGAAGCCGATGAACAGAAATATGAACATCACGTGGCCGAACGTCCAGCCCTCGATGAGGAACGACTTACTCGGGTCGTTGAACACCTCATGGATCGCGCTGTTCGTGGCATATTCGATCAGGTTGAAGGTGCCGCTTCCACCGAGGGCCGTCCCGCTGGCGAAGTACATCGCGAGAAGCGCAACCAGCATCAGGACCGAGCCGGCGAGGGTGTAGAGAAAGAACTTGATCGCGGCATATTCCTTCCGCGGCCCTCCCCAGACGCCGATGAGGAAGTACATCGGCAGCAGCATCACCTCCCAGAAGATGTAGAACAGGAAGAAATCCAGCGCGGCAAAGGTGCCGAGCACGCCCGTCTCCAGAAGCAGGAACAGGGCGAAGAATCCCTTCGGCCCGCGATTGACCTTCCAGGATGCGAAGTTCCAGCTTGCCCAGGCCGAGAGCCACGTGATCAGCGTGGTGAGGATGATCAGCGGGAAGCTGATGCCGTCGAGACCGACGTGCCAGTAGATGTTGAACCCGCCCTGATGGGTGCCGTCGGCCAGCGTCTCCCCGCCGACCTGTATCCACGGCACTCGGGACTCGAACTGCATGTTCTCGCCGTAGCCCCCGTCGAAGGCCGAGCCGTCGAGGAAGGGGCCGAACATCCAGCAGGAGATCAGGAACACGAGAAAGGTCGTGATCCAGGTGATCAACCGGGCCTGTCGCGACGGGGCGATGAGCACAATCGCCGCCCCGATCAGCGGCAGAAAAACAATCCAGTTCAGTATCGTGCTTTCCACAGTATGACTCCTGGGCACCGGTTTCAATCCGGTGCGTACTGCCGGGGTGCCATGCTTACACGCCCCGGGCCTTATCGGGGTGGGTAAGCATGC
>CAYXGR010000387.1:2296-3368 GCA_964464525.1 uncultured Planctomycetaceae bacterium | reverse complement strand
TGCAGTATTTGGAGACCGGTGCTGCAGTATTTGGGCGGATTTCCGGCGATAGTCACACGCGGAATCGGTCGATCATATAATGGTGTCGGGCGTGGATTGTGGGCGAATCCTTTCGCCCGGCTTTTGGGAATCATGGATCCCGTGTCTGATCCAGGAGATACTTTCACTATGAAACGTTTTCAAAAGATCGGCATCTTCCTGAAAAACACGTCGACGGACGAGGCGGTGCTTGCTTTCGCCGCTCACATCGGCGGCTCGGGAACCCGGGAGTTGATTTGTGTTCACGTCATCGACGACGAATCGACGAAAACCGAGGTGAACGAGGCGAAGTTCGAGGCCCAGGTCCGAGCGGCGATGCCCGGCGAGATTGCCGATCGGGTTCAGGTCGAGATCCGGCGGGGGCATCTGCTCGAACAGGTTTTGCGTTGTGCGAAGGACGAAGACCTCGATCTGGTCATCATCGGCCGCAAGCTGCCCTCGAGCCAGGCGGGCATCGGCACGCTCATCACCAAGATCGTTCGAAAGTCGCCGTGCAGCGTGCTGGTCGTGCCGGAATTGTGTCAGCCCCATTTCGATCGTTTTCTTGTGGCGATCGATTGTTCCGACCACTCGCGCGAGGCCATGGAGACAGCCGTTGCGATGGCCCGAGCCACCGGTCAGGCTGAATCCCAATTGCTGGCCCTGACGATCCGAACGGTCTCGACGGGTTACGATCTGGCGGGTGTCACCTTTGAGGAGTCGTGTGCGGCACAGCGGGAGCATGGCCGCAAGGCCCTTGAATCCTTTATGGCCAATATAGACCCCCAGGGGTTGGCGGTTGAGTCGATGGTGGTTATTTCCGAGAGCCCGTCTCGGGCGATCACGCACGTGGCGATGGCCCGAAAGATGGACATGGTCGTGGTCGGCAGCCGGGGTGCAACGCTGGCGGCGGCGGCCCTGCTCGGCAGTACGTCCGAAAACCTGCTGATGACCTGCGCCATGCCGACGTTGATGGTCAAGAAGAAGGGGGAGACGCTTCACTTCCTGGAGGCACTGTTTTCGACGTAGGGGTGGGGAAACGTCAAAACGTCAA
>CAYXGR010000387.1:0-2196 GCA_964464525.1 uncultured Planctomycetaceae bacterium | reverse complement strand
CAGATTGCGGTCGTTCAGGGGCTTCTTGAGGCGGATGCATTCGTAGCCGTCGCAGAGGGGTACGCGCTCTTCGACGAGATCGGGATGCGTGATCAGGATGTGCCGCAACTTTGGCCAGAGGAAGCGTTTGGTCTCGGGTGGGGTCTTGCCGGGCCACCCGCCGTTGATCCAATCCCACGTTCGATCCACGCCCGCCGTCTCCACGACGTAATCCATGGGCCGGTCCTTCTTTACCAATGGGAAATAATGGCCCAGTCTTGGCCAGAATGACTCGAACTCGATCGTGCGGCATTGCTGCTGCGTGAGATAGGACAACAGGTGGGCGTCGAGGGGTTCGGCGACCGCGGGATCGATCCCTCTATCGACCATCGATGTGGCCACCGCTCGAAGTGGATGCGGGGCTCCGAGTTGCTGATACAAGACGGTCTGACCTACGATCCAGCCGGTGCAGGCGCCCATGGGAACCAGGATTGCGGCCGTGCGAAATCTACGACTGACGAAGATCGTGGCGATCAACCCCGGTACGAAGACCCAGAGCGGAACGAGGTAGCGGATGGTCGTGAAATCGAGGGTGCAGCCGCCGAGGACATAGAGCGCGAGGGTGGTTGCGAAGCCGAGACTCAACAGCATCGCCGGTGAATGGTTGGTGGGGATCAGGCGGAAGAGGCGAGAGAGACCGGCCCGCTGGGAATGGAGCAGGACCATCAGCCCGGTGATGAGCGAGCCGGCGACGAGAAAGCCGGCTGCCATGACGGTACCGGCGGTGACGAGATCGATCGGGGGCAAGACGGTATCCCGGCCGACGCCGACGAGTTGCAGGAAGGACTGGGGATTCGCCCCGAACAGGATCGGAAGGCCATTCAGCAAGTAAATCATGGTCTCGCCGGTCTGCCAGAGCGGTCGGAAACCGAGCGGCAGGGAGGGGTCCATCGACCGGGCGCCGATGATTGTCTGGAGGCAATAGAGCAGGGCGGGGGCGGAACCGGCGAGGATACCGAGGATCAATCTGCCATTGCGGGAAATCAACGATCTGACGGATTCGATCAGATGGGTGCGTTTGGCGGCCCAATAGAGGGATACCCCCCCGAGTAGTGCGAGCACAACGATGGCGATGGGCTTGGGCAACAGGTCGAGGAGCAGTTGGTTATGGACTTTGCCATCGGCGACCCAGACGGCCCAGATGACGTTGAGCATGAGAACAGCCAGCAGCGCGACGACGAACAATGAACCGTGGCGAAGCAATTTAACGGCGCGGCTGGCGTGGGCTCCGATACCGGGTGATGCGTATAGGGTCTCCAGGGGTCGGTTCAGCAGGGCGTGGATTGCGATCGGTGCGAGGAACAGGACAATCGATGGGTTGATCCACAGGCCCGAGCCGATGCCGGCGCCGAAGAGAAATTGCCGTTTTCCGTTTGCGGATTTCGGATGGATAAACCATTCGGAGTAGGTCCATAGGAGCAGTGAGCCCCAGAGGAGGATTTCGACGTAACCGCCTCGGGCGGAAATAGACCATTGCATGAACATGGGTGAGGCGGCGAGGAGAACGAGGACGCCGACGAGACCGCCGCGGCGGCCGAACCAGCGTGTGAGCATGAGGTATTGGACGGCGACCATCAGCGCGAAGAAGCAGGCGGGGCCGAATCGAAGGGCGTGGATGGGGTTGTCGAAGAGTGGGGAGACGGCGGCGATTGCATAGGCCTCGAGCGCGCCCATGTAGCGTTGGCCGTAGAAATAGATCGGGAATCGTTCGCCGGCGGCGATGTCCTGGGCCATGAGACCGACGATGGCCTCGTCGGAATGGAGGAGGGTTTCGCCGCGTTCGATGAAGGGCATGCGGACGTAGAGCGTCAGGGCGACGAAGACAACTGCCAGGGCGGCGTCGAGGACGGTGAGCCGATGGCGTTGCCAATCCGTTCCGGATTCGGGTGTCGTTGCCTGGGATTTTTGGTAGGTGTCGAATGTGAGGATATTGGAATCGGCGTCGCGCTCCATCGTATCGGGCGGCGGCGTTGAGGTTGTTCCCGGTGTTTTGACGGGTGCTTGTGAATCTTGTTTTTCACCCATGGATGCGCCCCCTGTTCAAAAAAAGAAGAAACGACCGAAAAGAAGAAACGACCGGCGGGACGCCGATGCTCCCTCTGGGTTCGGCATGCTTACCCATCACGATGAGGCTGTGATGTGTAAGCATGGCACCCG
>CAYXGR010000386.1:0-3382 GCA_964464525.1 uncultured Planctomycetaceae bacterium | reverse complement strand
CATGACGAACGATCCCGTCGCATCCGACAAGGAACGAACGACGATCGCCCACATTCGCCAACAGGTGGAGGAGGCGGAAGCCCGTCTGACCGCGACGCCTGAAGAGATCGGCGGCTATCGCATCCGCCGAGTCCTTGGCCAGGGTGGCATGGGCATCGTCTATGAAGCCGAACAGTCTCATCCCCGTCGAACGGTCGCGCTGAAGGTACTCCGATCGGGCATCGTTTCCGTCGAGATGCTCCGGCGCTTCGAAAAAGAGACACATGTCCTCGGTCGATTGCACCATGCCGGAATCGCTCATATCTACGAGGGTGGCACCGCCGACACCGGGCTCGGGCTACAGCCATTCTTCGCCATGGAACTGATCAGCGGTCTGCCGCTCACGGATTTCTGCGAGGCCGGCAAGCTGACCACCCGTGGCCGACTCGAACTTCTCGCCAAGGTGTGCGACGCCGTCGAGCACGCCCATCAGAACAACGTGATCCACCGCGACCTGAAACCCAGCAACATCCTCGTGACCGAGGCGGGCCAGCCCAAGATCCTCGACTTCGGCGTGGCCCGCGTTACCGACGGTGACCTCCACGCCGCCACACTCAAAACCGACGCCCGTAAGCTCATCGGCACACTCCCCTACATGAGCCCGGAGCAGATCACCGGTGATCCACGCGGGGTCGACATCCGCTCGGATGTCTATGCGCTCGGCGTCCTGGGCTATCGCATGCTGGCCGGCCGCTATCCGCTTGTCATTCCTCGAAACTCGATCCCCGAGGCCATCCGTGTGATACAGGTCGAGGAGCCGACGCGGCTGAGGTTTTTGAATCGAGAACTCCGAGGCGACGCCGAAACGATCATCCTCAAAGCATTGGAGAAGGATCGATCGCGTCGCTACCAGTCGGCCGCCGAGCTCGCCGCCGATATCCGTCGCTATCTCAACGAGGAACCCATCCGCGCCCGACCGTCGAGTAATCTCTATCGTTTCCGAAAGTTTGCCCGAAGAAACAAGGCACTCGTCGGCGGGATCACCGGTGTCATGGTCGCCCTTCTGATCGGGCTCATCGTCAGTACCCGCGCCTACCACCTCGCCGATCAACGCCTCGAGGATTTCCGGCGCCTCGCCGACGCCCGCGAACTAGACCGTCTCCTCACCGAGTCCGATCGGCTCTGGCCCTCGGAGCCGGGCAACAGCGCCGCCATGGAAAGCTGGCTGGAGAAGGCCGAGGCCCTGAGACCGCGCCTCCACGAGTATCGACTCAAGCTCATCGCCCTCCACGAACTGCCGCCCCAGCGGTCTAACCTGCCGCAACGGCTCGATCGAACCGGCCGAAGAGTCAGCACCGAACTCGCCGAATGCCGACGTGCCCTGGGATTGAAATCGAAGCAACTCGCAACACTGACGACGAATGGATCGACAGATTCGGCCTCCGCCGAGATCGCCCGCCTGCAAGATGAGATCCGGCAGCTCGTGGATGACGAGAGTGAACTGGCCGCCCGGATTCCTAACGAACACATCTGTGTCTTTGAAGACGGGGCCGACCAGTTGGAGCACGACGTCCTCGATCCGCTCGTTCAGGATCTCGACGCATTCTTTCATCCCGCCACCGGCGCCGTCACGGACGTGCGGCGGCGGCTCGAATTCGCTCAAGCCATCCGGCAGCGGTCCATCGATCAATATCAACGCGAATGGAAAGAGGCCGTTCAGTCCATCGCCGATCGGACGGCTTGCCCGCAATACAACGGCCTCGTCATCACGCCCCAGATCGGTCTCGTCCCCATCGGGCACAATCCCGACTCCCGTCTCTGGGAATTCGCCCACCTCCAGACCGGTGGTGTTCCCAGTCGCGGACTCGATCAACGGCTGTCGATCAGTGACGAAACCGGCCTGGTTTTTGTCCTGATTCCCGGCGGCACATTCCGAATGGGCACGCAGAGTGATTCTACGTCACACGAAATGGATGGCCCATCGACAGCGGCCCTCTCGGAGTTCCGCGAGCAACCGGTGCACACCGTCTCGCTCGATCCCTTCTTTCTCTCGAAATACGAAATGACCCAGGGACAATGGCTCCGCGCGACCGGGAAGAACCCCAGCACCTTGCAATCCTATGCTGAATCTCCAAACGGCGGTTTCTCCCCAAGCCACCCGGTCGAAAGCATCTCCTGGACCGAATGCGATCGGACCCTCTGGCGGTTGGGCCTCGCCCCGCCGACCGAGGCCCAGTGGGAATACGCCGCCCGCGCCGGCACGGTCTCCCCCTGGTGGACGGGCGAACAGCCCGAATCGCTCCGCGGCGCCGCGAACCTGGCCGACCGGTCCTATTCCGATCAAGGCGGACCGCAAGACCGCGTATATGAAACATGGCTCACCGACGGCCACGCCGCCGCCCACGCACCGGTCGGCACCTATCGGGCGAATCCGTTTGGCCTGCACGATGTCGCGGGCAACGTCGCCGAATGGTGCCTCGACGCCCTCGGCGATTACACTCTTCCGATCCGCACCGGCAATGGCCGGCGCGAGGCCGGCCGTGGTCTGGCGACCCACCGCGTGATCCGAGGCGGCAGTTTCGAAAGCACGGCGGAGGAGGCAAGGTCGGCCAAGCGCGCGGGCGCCCCGCCGGAATCAAGACGAAATGATCTCGGCATCCGCCCGGCGCGGCGATTGGAAACGCCTTGATAGTATAGGAGGCGAATTGTTCAATACAAACGCCAGTCGTTCAATTCAAGACACGGATGAAACCATGATGATATTGACAATGACCAACATCATCCATGATCGATAGCATACACGACCCCGGAGGGGTCATGGGCTGTAGCCACGGGTGGAGTCCCGGCGCAGCCGGGACGTAACCCGTGGAGCGATCGATTCCCGTTTTTTTCGCCCCGGCAGGGGCGAAGGAGGCCTGATGCCCGGCACGTATTCCCAAATCCTCCTGCATGCGGTCTTCTCCACAAAGCGCCGCGCAACTATGATCACACCGGAGGTACAGCCGCGGCTTTACGACTACATCGGCGGCATCGTGCGCGCGCAAAAGGGCGTGATCTATGCGCTCGGCGGCACGAGCGATCATATACACATGTTGCTGCGATGGCGGACCGACTCCGCGATCGCCGATCTGATGCGGACGGTGAAGGCGAGATCGTCCGTGTGGATTCATCGGACCTTCCCTGATTCCGCAAGATTTGCTTGGCAGGAGGGGTATGCCGTTTTTTCCGTCAGCAAGTCCGCCGAGCCGGACGTGAAAGCGTACATAGAGAATCAGGCCGAACATCACAAGAAACGCGATTTCCAGGAAGAGCTGCTCGCCCTATTGCGCTCACATGGGATTGATTTCGATGCGCGATTCGTCTTCGATTGATCGGGCGATCGAGTCGCGTTCGTCCTCCACCC
>CAYXGR010000385.1:2302-3393 GCA_964464525.1 uncultured Planctomycetaceae bacterium | reverse complement strand
GACTACCAGTGCAACGTGGCCATGGGGCTGGCGAAACGGCTGGGACGCAAGCCGCGCGACATCGCGTCGGAAGTGGTGAAAAGTTTGTCACCGGAGGCCCTGGGGTGGATCGAACCGCCGGAGATCGCCGGGCCGGGCTTCATCAACCTGCGCCTGAAAAACGACTGGTTCCAATCCACCCTCGAATCCATCCCGCCGGATCAGAGCCGCGACAATCAGAGCCGCGACCGTAAGGGAGCGGTTACCGTCCCCGATCGGCTGGGCATCGAACCTGCGAGTCAGGCCGATCGCCTGACCGTGGTGATCGATTACTCCTCGCCGAACGTCGCGAAGGAGATGCACGTCGGGCACCTGCGCAGCACGATCATCGGGGACACGCTGGCGCGGGCGTTGGCCTTCGAGGGTCACGACGTCATCCGGCAGAACCACATGGGCGACTGGGGGACGCAGTTCGGGAAGATCATCCTGGCCCTGTGGCATCTGTGCATGGCCCATCACCAGGACGAGACGGCGGCGGACCTGGAACGCATGGCGAGCGAACTCATGTCCGGCGGCGGGGGTAAGGCGGAGGATGCCGATTCGCTGATCGCGCGGCGGTGTGCGATTCATCAGGAAAACCTCGAGCGCGATCCGGACGGGACGACGTTCCACCGTTTTATCCAGGCGTTTGAACCGAGTTTCGACGTGTTGCTGCCGGCCTATCGGTACGTCAACGCGGTGGAGTCCGCGGCGGATGGGACGAGTCTGGAGATACACGACCCTCAATCGTCGCGGCGGTTTCCGCTGTCGGCGGTGTCGCGACAGGTGGCGGCGATCTTGCAGGGGCAGGTGCCGGGCGATCGTCAACAGGAGCTGGACGCATGGCGGAAGGCCAAGGCGGCGACGCTGAAGGAATGCAATCGTATTTATCGTCGGCTGGGGGTGTTGCTGGATGATGGGGATGTGTGCGGCGAGAGTTTTTACGAGCCGCTGCTGCCGGGGGTGATCGAGGAGTTGCTTGCGGCGCTCAAGGGTGGGGAAGACGCGTTTACTGAGAGTGGACAGGGACCGCTCCCTCACGGTCGCGGCTCTGATAAACACGGCTCTGATAA
>CAYXGR010000385.1:0-2202 GCA_964464525.1 uncultured Planctomycetaceae bacterium | reverse complement strand
CGGCTCTGATAAACACGGCTCTGATAAGCACGGCTCTGAAAAACGCGGCGCTGATTTGCGGGCGATTTGCCGCGAGGACCAAGGCGCGCTGTGCGTCTTTCTCGAAAAGGCCGACGGCTCGCCCGCATTCAAGGGCTCCCAGGGCGATCCCCTGCCGATGATCATCCGCAAGTCGGACGGGGCCTCACTCTACGCGACGACCGACGTAGCCGGCATGCTCTATCGGCTTGCCCACCGCGATCGCCATCCCATTCGTCTGCATACGGCGGATCTGACGACCGAACTCGAACGGCTCGGCGGCGGTCTTGGGGCCGATCGGGTGATCTACGTGGTCGGCGCGCCGCAGAAGCTGCATTTTCAGATGCTCTTTCCCACGATCCGGGCGCTGGGTTGGACGCAGGGCGAGAAACGTGAGGCCGTGTTGCAACATGTCGCGTTCGGATCGGTGCTGGGGGATGACCGGCGGATGCTGCGGACGCGGGCGGGCGAGAGTGTGAAGCTCAAGGATCTGCTGGATGAGGCGGTTCGTCGGGCGGAGGCGCTAGTCCGCGAGTCCGAGGCCGATCCGATGAAACGCCGGGGGTTCGACGACGCGGAGATCGGGCGGATAGCCGAGACGGTCGGCATCGGGGCGGTCAAGTATGCCGACCTCTGTCAGAATCGGAATACGGACTACGTGTTCAGTTGGGACAAAATGCTGGCCCTCCAGGGCAATACGGCGCCGTACATGCTCTATGCCTACGCCCGAATCCGCTCGATCCACCGCAAGGGCGAGACGGCCCGGCCGTTCGACGTGGAGTCCGCCGAGGCGGCGATTCGGCTGGTCGATCCGGCCGAACGGGCACTGGGGCTGGCGTTGGTTCGATTTCCAGAGACGGTCGATGCGGTGGCCGATTCGTTGCTGCCCAACATTCTCTGCGAATACCTCTATACGCTGGCGGGGGCGTTCATGTCCTTCTACGAGTCCTGCCCGGTGCTCAAGGCGCCGGATGCGGCGACGTACGGCTCGCGGATGCGGCTGTGCGAATTGACGGCTCGGGTGCTCAAGACCGGGCTCGGGTTGTTGGGGATCGAGACGCTGGAGCGGATGTAGGGAAACGTCAAAACTTCAAAATTTCAAAACGTCAAAACTTCAAAACTTCAAAAAACAAAAACAACAAACGCACCGGCGGGACGCCGATGCTCCCCATCGATTGGGTGCGTAGAATGTAGCCTACGCCTGTTCGACGGGTTCGGGAGTCGGTGAAGCGAAGATGGGGTCGGGGAGACCGGCGTCGAGGAAGCCGCGGCCGCGCGTGGCGCAGCCCAGACATCCGCCGCAGGATTCGCTGTTCGAGGAGATGCACGACCAGGTCAGTTCAAACGGGGTTCCCAGCCGGTGGCCCAGCTTGACGATGTCGCTTCGCGACAGGTCAATGACGGGCGTCTCGATCGACATCACACGGCGGGGCGAGGCGGCCGAGTAGGCGTGCCGGCACATCTCGATGTGTTCGCGGGCATAATCGGGATAGATGCTGCCGGTACGCGGGCCGGGCGGGCCGAGATCCTCACTGACGCCGAGGTAGACCTTCGATGCCCCGATGACCGAGGCCCAGGAAAAACCGACCCCCAACAGGGCCTTGATCAACCCCGGAATATAGCTGTTCGTCTTCCCTTCGCCCATGGCGAGGGCGTCCTCGATCTGCATCTTGCGGCTGACGCGGGCATTGCCGCCGATGGCCGCGAAGTGCGGCATGTCAACGGCCAGGTGACGCGGGGCCTCAAAAAACTCCACTTGCTTCGCAAATAGTTCGTCTTCTCGACTGGAGGCACGATGGCCAAGGCGGACGTGCAGGAGTGACAGCTCATAATCGTGCCGAGCGATCGACGTGACGACGGCGCTGTTCAAGCCGCCGGAGCTTAATATAACACATCGTTCCTTGGCCATGGGGTGCGTTCCTTACAGTGCCCGTGTGTCATCGGTTCATCGGCCGGATAGGAACGAAAGTTTGCTTCGTTCCGGTAACGAACCGTATGGAATGGGCATTGGTGATGAATGGCCGATAAAGTGCGCGATTGGGGGCTGGGGATTTGAAACGGAGTGGCGCCATAGCTCTGACGCAGGTCGATCGATGGCTTGGGTGGCACGGTCTGGCGCAGCCAGGCCGTGGTTGTTCGCAACGCCCACGGCCTAACGACTGCGTCGTTAGCCCGCATTTCTCA
>CAYXGR010000384.1:0-3402 GCA_964464525.1 uncultured Planctomycetaceae bacterium | reverse complement strand
CGGCAGATTTTGCGCTGTGTCGGCCCCTCTTGCTGCGGCTTCCGAGATCGCTCGCGGGGAAAGCCCGGCTGAAGCCGGCTGTGGAGCCATTGTGACGGTCGCAACCCACCGACTGAAGCCGATGGCAAACAAAAAATGACCGGCCAAGGGCCGGCCATCACGCCGCCGACTCTGTCATGGACCCTAGATGTTCGAGTCGACCTCGGCAGATGTTCGGGTCGAAGACCGGCTCGAGGGCAAGTGGGGATGATTCGTTGCCGATGTAACCTGTGGAAATCGTGTCAACTTATATGGCGACAGGTTGCCTCCTATGTGGGTTCTGACCACCTTTTTCGCACTCAGCACACTGACCGTCATCTGGTTGTGCGCAGCCTATTTCGTCGTCTTGCGCTTTGTCAGCTTTCTCAAGCCGCGCCGGGCCGCACCTGCTCCGGATGTCTGGCCCCGTCTGTCGGTTGTGGTGCCCTGCTACAACGAGGCGGAGATGATCCTGGGGAAGCTGCAAAATATCCTTGCGATCGACTACCCGATTGAAAAACTGGAAATCGTGTTCGTGGACGGCGGCAGCGCGGACGGAACGTACGATCTTCTCACATCGGCGGTCCCGGCGGAGGGGCCGATTCGCGTCGTCCGCTCGCCCCGGAAGGGGAAGATCCACCAATTGAATCACGCCATGTCGATGATCGATGGCGAGATCATCGTGGTCAGCGATGTGGATGGCGACATGGAGCGGGACACGCTCCGGCATCTGGTGGCGGAGTTCGCGTTGGACGGGCGCATTGCGGTCGTGGGGGCGTACAACCGCGCCTCCGGTGCCATCTGGCGCGACCGGTGCTTCTGGGACTCGCAGAATCGCGGCCGATTGATCGAGTCGGACGCATGGAGCAGCTCGATCGTCATCGCGACCTGTTACGCCTTTAAGCGCGGCCTGTTCGATCGCTATCCTGATGACGTTGTGGCCGACGACGTGTACGTCGGGTTCCTCGCCAACAGCCTGGGGCACCGAGTCATTTATTCACGGCAGGCGATGGTGGATGAGCGCCGCGCGCCGAGTGGGATCTCTGAGTTCCTGTCTCACAAGTTTCGGAAAAATAATGCCTTTCTTCGCGAATCGCTGCGTTTTCTCTATCGCCTCCCGGAGATGACCGGCGCCTGCAAGATGATGATGCTCACGCGCATTGCCCAGCAACTACTGTTGCCGTGCGCCCTTTCCATCTGGTCGCTCCTGGCCCTGACGCTCTTGACGTTGGGTCGGTTGGATCTGTTCATCATGAGCGCCGCTTTTGTGGCGCTCAGCCTGATGATCGCGCGGCAGGCCTTCCAGTCGGTGGACGTGCCGGATGTGTCGCGGGAGCGGTTCGGCCTCCTGAAATATGGCACCGTCTTCTTCGAAACCATGTGCGTTCTGATCGCGGCGGCGGTGAGTTATGCGTTTTATCGCCAGGATAGTTGCTATTCTCGGTTGGGAACCGCGTCTTCTTCGGGTGTCGATGATCCGAGTGAGGCTGCTTCGGCTCCGCTGGAGGTGAGGTCGGCGCCTCGCCGGCCGTTGATGCCCGCGGTTACGAGTTTGTCACCCCAGCCGAAGCAGGCCACTTTGCGCGGTCTGGAAGAGCTCACGGCCGGCACGCTGCGACCCTCCTCGTGACGATGCTGTGTCTCCACGACCCCCGAAGGGCTGGCAGCAGACTGTATCCGGCTTGATCCGTCGCCAACCGATGACCGATAACCCTGGTAACCGGATTGATTCAGAGTGCACAGTGTGATTGAGATGGTGACGTGAGATCAGTGCCCGCGACCGCTTGCCGGTGTTCGCGGTTCGACGGGAATTCTCACTCCCCCCCTGACTACCAAAGGAGTAGCGTCTATGCGGATCGCGCTGGTATCTCCCCCCTACAAGAAGGACTACATGCGCAACGCCCGTTGCGACTTCGTCTCGCTCTCCTCGACGCAGTGGTACCCCCTGTGGCTTGGGTATGCCGGCTCCTGGTTGGAACACCGCGGCCAGGAGGTGATGTTGCTCGATGCACCGTCGCGGCACCTGGACCATGAGGCCACGAAGAAGATCCTGACGGACTGGAAGCCGGACATGTTGGTGGTCTATCCCGGCCAGAGGAGTCGTCAAAACGATGTGACCTTCGCCGATCGAATGACGGAGGAGCTGGGCTGCATCAGTGCCTTGGTGGGTCCGTATTATTCCGCGGCACCGCAGGAGATTCTTGAATCCGCCAGCGCGGTCGGTTATGGCGTGGCGGGAGAAATGGAATATCCGCTCCTGGAACTGGCGGAGGGCCGGTCCCCGACCGAGATCAAGAATTTGCTTCACCGGGTGGATGGCCAGGTTATTCAGAACGAAAAGCGTCCTTATCTGAACTCCGAGCAGCTCGATGAGATCCCGTTTGTCTCCCGCTTCTTCAAGAATCACGTCAATATCCATGACTACAAAACCATCTCCGAGTTCTACCCGTTCATGGATATCATGACGGGTCGAGGATGCAACTGGGGTCAATGCACGTTTTGCCTGTGGGTGCATACGTTTGTCAAGGGCTTCACGTACAACATTCGCAGTGTCGCAAACGTGCTGGACGAGTTGGAATACATCGAGCGGGACATGCCCGAGATTCGCGGCATCATGTTTCAGGATGACATGCTGACCGACGATCGCGCCCTGGAGCTGTCCGCTCAGAAGATCAAGCGGCGGATCACCATCCCCTGGTCTTGTTATGCCCGAAGCAATCTCAGCTACGAAACAATGCGCGTCATGAAACGGGCGAATTGCCGGGTCCTGCACGTCGGTTACGAGTCCGCCGACCAGAAGATCAACTATGCGATCAAGAAGGGTGTGACGCCCCGGAAAATGACAGAGTTTACCCAGGATGCCAAGCGCGCCGGCATGCGGATTCATGGCGATTTCGTGATTGGATTTCCCGGGGAAACGCGGGAGACGGCTCGGAAGACGATTCGCTGGGCGAAGAGGCTGAATCCCGACACGGCACAATTCCAGCTTGCCAACGTGCTCGAGGGGACGCCGCTGCACACGACTTTGAAGAAGAACGGCTGGCTCACCGCAGACGGCGAGCCCAACTACCCGGAACTCTCAAACGTAGAGATCAGACAGATCGCAAAGCAGGCGTATCGTGATTTCTACTTGTCGCCGTCATACGCGATGAAGTGTCTGCGTCACCCGTACGAGCACTTCTTCGGGCGGCTCAAGACGATCTCCGTTGCCCTGCCCGCGATGTTCTGGAAACGGTGGTAGCTTATTTCCCGCCCCTTCTTTTGAGAAAGGATGGGACAGCAAACATTTCTCACCGACTGATCAGAGCCGCGACCGTAAGGGAGCGGTGGGCCTTGAATAGCGACAGGCGTTCAGTCGTCATCACAGCGACGGCGTGTCATGAT
>CAYXGR010000383.1:1337-3404 GCA_964464525.1 uncultured Planctomycetaceae bacterium | reverse complement strand
ACATTCCATTTCTCGTCCAGTCTTTCCTGGATGAATTCAACCACACCCACCTTCGGCAGATCAAGGAGGTGTCGCCGGATGCCTGGCTCACACTCCGCGAATACAACTGGCCGGGAAACATCCGCGAACTGGCGAACGCCGTGGAATCAGCCTTTGCACTGGGTGAAGGCCCTGTACTGGAAAAATCCCATCTCCCACCGGACATTCACAATTCCGGGCGGGCGATCTCACCGGAGGCAGCCGAATCGCTTCGCCTCGATCCCTTCCTGGAGCGGGTGGAGCGGGAGGCTATTCAGCGTGCCCTTCAGGCCGCCCATTGGCAACGCAACAAGGCCGCTTCGGTCATGGGCATCTCGCGAAGCCGACTCTATCGGCGGATGGAAGCCCTCAACATCGATCCGAATGAACATGATTGATCCCGATTGGTTGGGTGGCGTTCGGCTCTCCACTGCCAAAACACGATCCTTGAGGATCGTGCTTTGACAGTGTCACCCCTTCACCTTGGCGATAATCTCCCGTTCATGGCCGGTCTTCCCGACGGTTCGTGCGATTTGATCTACATCGATCCGCCCTTCTTCACCCAGCGAAAACGGACCGCCATCCGGTCTGACGCCGCCTATGCCGACACCTGGCGCGACGGTCGGGAGGGCTATCTTGCGTTCATCACCCCTCGACTCGAACAATGCCGCCGCCTGCTTCCGGATCATGGCACCCTCTATGTCCATCTGGATTTCCGAGTGGCTCACCATGTCAGACTCTTGCTCGATGAGATATTCGGCGAGCGAAACTTTCTCAACGAGATCATTTGGCACTACCGGACCGGCGGCCTTTCCAAACGCTGGTTCGGCCGAAAGCACGATACGATCCTGGTCTACGCGAAAAGGCTTGGCGATCATCGATTCAACCTTCTGCGCGAGGGAGCCTATCGCACCGATGGTCTCAACTACGACGAGACCGGACGTCCGTACAAGAACACGAAGAAAGGCCGGCTCTACTTCAACGCGGACGGCCCGGCTTTGACCGATGTCTGGGATATTCCCTTTCTCTCGACCGTCGCCCGGGAGCGGACCGACTGGCCGACGCAGAAACCCCTTGCCCTGTTGGAGCGGATCGTCCGGGCCTCGTCCGATCCCGGTGATACGGTGGCCGATTTCTTCTGCGGGAGCGGGACGACTCTGGTTGCGGCACGGGGACTCGGTCGAGAATCCCTCGGCTGCGACATCGCATCTGATGCGGTTGCCATCACCCGGGAACGTCTAGGATCCACCAAGTCTCCGGTTATCTCCCCTTGTTCATGAGCCACCGTAAGGAAATGACGATCCGAATGGACTCTCTGTTGCACCGATTTTCTCCACCATGATCAATTCTGGATTGACTGTAACTTATTATTTATATGTAAGTTAAGAAAATATTCCCGCACTCCGCGTGACATCCCCCCGTGTGGTCCCTTACAATAGGGGGGGAAGGCTTCCCGGCCAGGAGGGCATCTTCGGGGGCCGCAACTCTACGACCCTTGGTCAGCAAGGAGCATGGGATGAACAAAGCCGACCTCGATTGGGCCAACCTTACCTTCGGTTACCGCAAGACCGACTACAACATCCGCTATGCCTTTCGCAACGGGGCATGGGACGGCGGGACACTTACGTCTGAGGAGTCGATCCCGCTCCACATGGCCGCGACGTGCCTTCACTATGGCCAGGAGTGCTTCGAGGGACTGAAGGCCTTTGAGACTCGCGATGGCGACGTGGTCGTCTTTCGTATCGACGAGAACGCCCGCCGAATGGTCAACTCATGCAGCAAGATCCTCATGGAACCCATTCCGGAGGAGATGTTCATCGACGCGGTCCATCGCGTTGTGAACGCCAATCGCCGTTTCGTCCCGCCCTACGGATCCGGGGCGGCCCTTTACATTCGTCCGCTCGTCCTCGGCACCGGTCCACAGGTGGGTGTCCGGCCGGCCGGGGAGTATATGTTCCTCATTTTCGTGACCCCTGTCGGCCCCTATTTCAAGACCGGCTTCAAGCCCGTCCACCTCGTGGTCGAGGAGCACATCGACCGGGCGGCGCC
>CAYXGR010000383.1:0-1237 GCA_964464525.1 uncultured Planctomycetaceae bacterium | reverse complement strand
TGTTGCGGCACGGCCGCGGTCATCACGCCTATCGGTTCGATTACTTATCGTGACCGGAAGAAGGTCTATTGCGCGGATGACCGGCCCGGGCCGCGATGTCAGGAGCTTTACGATCATCTAAAAGGGATTCAGATCGGGGATAAGCCTGACAACCACGACTGGCTGCATATTATTCCCGAGTCGTGTACCTCCAGCCTTATGGCATAATAATCATCCGCGAGGGGGGGGATGAAACGTCGAAACGAAAACAACAAACAAGATTCATTGGGCGGTTGGTGGAGTTGTAGCGTGATTTCCTGAGATTGATGTCTTGGCGCTTCGGGGCGGGCTTGGGCTGCATTTCTCACAAGATAATTGATTCAGAGCCATATCCATCAGGGCCGCCTCTATCAGAGCCGCGACTGTAAGGGAGCGGTCATCGCCCGCCCTCCCAGAACGATTCCAGAACATCGAGACATATGACACTTTGCCAATGTAATGGCGACTGTACGATCGCTGTGAGTCGATATCCACCGCTCCCTAACGGTCGCGGCTCTGATCAATCGCCAGAAAATGTGGTTTACGCCTTGCTTTGTTGTTTTGACAGTCTGGTTTTCTGGATTTTCAGCGGTCGCACCGATCGGGAAATATCCAGCAATTTCGGAATAAACATGTCCTTCGGTCGCAGGTGTGATGCCCGGGAAAGTGCCGAGTATGCCGCACTCGGGCCTTGGGTATAAAACAAGACATATCCCAATAACGTCACCCCATCTGCATCCTTGGGGTGCATTGCAACGTAGGTTTTCAGTCGATTCAGGTGGCCTTCGAATTTCGAAGCATCCCCGTAGTCGTCTCGAATGTCATAGGCACTTGTTGCAAGCCGCGGCGCAAGCTCGAATCCGCGAGCCAGTAGCTTGACTGCCTCGTCATATCGTCCGACCGCAAACAGCGCGTGGCCGGCATGCACCCGCGACGCTGCGTCCGTATGATCCAGCCGGGCCGCGCCTAAAAATGCGACCGCCGCTCGCTCGTATCGACCTGCCCGAAACAGTTTCAGTCCATCATCCAGTCGCCAGGCCCGGGCATCCAGGAGCTGCCCCGCCCGGTGCGAGGCCACATACCACTGGTACCAACTGTTCCGATTGTAGTAGCCCGGTCCATATGGACCATCGTCATAATAACTCTGGTTCAAATAGATTTCGGCGTGGTCCGCCGTGTCGGAATAGCCGTAGCCGGCGTATCCCAGGTTGTGCCCGAA
>CAYXGR010000382.1:0-3417 GCA_964464525.1 uncultured Planctomycetaceae bacterium | reverse complement strand
ACCTCGTCGGCGACGGCATACCTGAGCGGGATCTTGTAAAAGTTCAGCATTTTCTGCGCGGGCAGCTCACTGAGCTTTTCAATCACCGAACTGATCTTCTCAAATTCCTGCTCCGTCGCGCTGATGAGGATCGTATTGGTCGGCTCGTGGCATTCGGCCTTGGGACCGTCGCCACGGTTCCCCCGCCCACCGCCACTGCCGAACAGGGCATTGATATTGTCCGTCACACTCTTGGCGGGAATCGTGTCCGCGATGGTGATCGTGTGGATGACGCGACCGCCCTCGACGTCGATCTGCCGCACGAGGGTTTGAATCTGCTCAAATTCCTCTTCATTCGCATAGATCGCCAGCTTCGTCGATCCCTTGATGGCCCGGATCGTCGCCGAGGATTGCTGCCGACGGTGCCGGTTGGCCGCGTCGAAGATCTGCTGGAGACTCTGGGCCACGTCCGACGTGTTCGAGTTAGCCACCTCGATGACGTGATGGCTTCGCTTGGCGCTGCCGGGCTGGTCCAGACTCTGAATCAGC
This sequence comes from uncultured Planctomycetaceae bacterium, assembly GCA_964464525.1. GTDB lineage: Bacteria > Planctomycetota > Phycisphaerae > UBA1845 > UTPLA1 > CAYXGR01. The sequence goes on along the minus strand of CAYXGR010000382.1, from coordinate 2,889 downwards.
TCCTCAATCTCTTTCATCTTTTCCGGCGCGGCCGAGACGATTGCAGAGTTGGTCGTCCAGTCAACCGACGCGGTGACGATGTCGCGCGGAGCCGCGTTGCGAAGACCGCCCGCTGGTCGAAACATCTCGTTCACCACCCGCTGCACCGAGCCAGGGTCGGCATAGGTCATCCGAAAAATGCGCTTCTCGATCTCGTCGGCCCCCTGCGGCTTGACGTCCAGCCGCTCGATCATCGCGTCGATCTCATCGAACAGGTTCGTTTCCGCCGTTACCACGAGAACGTTCGAGGCCACGTCGGCGTTGATCGAGAAGGGGAACTTCCCTCGGCGATCCTGTTGCGTCTTGGCCTTCAACGCCTCGGTGATCGATCGAGCCAACTCGTCGGCACGGGCATTCTGAACCTGTATGAACCGTGTTGGCTTCTCGGAGGAAGGCTCGTCCGAAATCAAGATCAGATTCGCCACCTTGTCCATGTTCTCCTTGTTGGCGGTGACGATCAGCGACATGGTGCCGTCTTCGAAGCTGGCCGTGACCTTCTCGTTGGGGTTGCGCGTCGCCGTGCGAAAGTGGTTGTTGATAATACTGGCCATCGTCCACGGAGCGAGATACTTGCACTTGAACACCTGCGTGAGCACGTCGCTCGGCGGCACGTCCAGTTGTCCGATGGTCGCGAGCAGTTTCTCGTAGTTGGCGGGCGACGCGGAGATGAGCAGGGTATTGGCCGCATCATCGCCGATGACGTTGACCGGGTACTTGCCCGACACCGGCGTCATCGTGGCCCGAATCTGCTGCGTCAGCGTCTGGGCCAGTGACGTCGCCTGCGCGTTCTTGACCGGGTAGATGTATTCCTGAGCCGGTTCGCCCACGTTCTTCAGGATCGGATCGATGATCGACTTTTTGATCAGCTCGTGCTGTTTCGTGTTGGCCTCGACCGTGATCAGACCGGCCGCGATGTTGGCGGTCACCTTCGGCGCCTCGACGCCTTTCGTCTTGATATCCCCGCGGAACACATCGTTGATGTTCCGCACGATCAGATTGACATCGACGCCCTTGGGAAACTCGTAGTACATAAACGTGCGGGCGAGATACTCCTCCGGCGGCACGTCGATCTCCGCGAGCATGCGGTCCATCAGCATCATGGTCATCGGGCCGCCGGTCACGATCAGCGAGTTCGTCCGCGGGTCGGGTACGATGCCGATCAGATCCAGCTTGGTGGTCCCCATGCCGCCGGTGGCTTTCGCCTTCATCATCATCTGCTCAAGCTTTTGAACCACATCCTGCGCCGCGGCGTGTTCCAACTGGAACCGCTTGACCTGCATCCCATCATCCACGTGATCCATATCCCGGGCGACCTGTTCGATCTGCGGAAACATCTCCTCCGCGCACCGGATATAAAGCGTATTGTTCTGCTTGACGCCGTCGATGCTGATCTTCTGAGCGGTGCCGCGACGTCCTCCCCGTCGCGACTCTCCAAAGACCTCCGTCAGTTTCTGGGCCACCTTCTCGGCGTCGGCAACAGCCAGCTTGATGGTTCGGAGCGCCTTGTCCCCCCCGATTTTCTTGTCCATCTGATCGATCTGTTGCCGGATCTCCACCATCACAGGCTCAGGCGCCCTGACGACAATCGTATTCGTCGGCTCGTTTCCGGTAATGACGATGTCAGACTGCCCGGCCTTGCCGCCGCCATAGAGCGACTTCAGCGTATCGACCATCGCCTTGACTTCGCCCTGAACGACGATCTGCTGAATATTACCAGAGCCCTCCGCATCCAGATCCTTCACGATCTTCTCGACCCGCTCGACCTCGTCCATCGGTCCGGCGAGCACGACGCTGTTCGTTCGGGGATCGGCGTTCACCGAGACGACCTGGGACCGGCTGTTTCGTGCCCCGCCGCCGCGCCGACCGCCCGCGCCGCGGCCTGCCTGGCCTCCGGCGCTTTTCTGAGTCTTCTCGGCGAGTTCGCTGACAATCTCGGCGATCTCCGTCGCCCGCGCGTGTTCCAACTGGATGCGGCGGATGACCGGCTCGCCCTGGAAGGTCTGTTTTTCCAGATCCTTGATGATCCCCTCAATGAAGTCGAGCGTATCCGGCGGCGCCTTGGCGATGATCGTGTTCGTCTGCGTCTCGGCGGTGATGCTGATCTTGTCGGCAGAGACTGTCGTCCCCCGGCCCTGCTGGCCCTGCATCTGGAGCACTTGCTGATTGGGCTGCGGCTGGTTCTGACCGGGCCGTCGTTGTCCCGGCCGACGTTGGTTTCGCGTCCCTCGCTGCGTCGTAATGCCCAGAATTTCCCGCAGGCTCTCGGCCACCGGCTCCGCATCCAGGCTCTTCAACGTGAAAAACCGAAGCGACTGCTTGCCGGGCGGCATCGGGCTGTCGATTTTCTTCAAGACCTCGATGATCAGCGGCACATCCGCCACCGAGGAGACGACGTAGAGTGAACTGATCCGGTCGTCGGGTACGACCTTGATGCGGGCCTTCGGCGCCGGGGCACGGGGTTGCTGTGGTTGCTTGGCGCCCTTGCCCCCCTTGGCGCCGGGTTTTGGTTGCTGTTGCTGCCCACGTGGGGGTTGCTTACCCGCCTGTCTCCTGGCGCTTTGCTGGTTGAATATCTCGTTCAACAGTTGTGTCGCCAGATTGACGTCCGCATATTTCAACGGGAAGACGCAAATGCTCTGTTCCGCCTCGTCGGGCATGAACGCGTCGATGATCTCGTTCAGAATCTCCAGGTCCTCCGGCGGACCGATGATCATCAGCTTGTTGGTGTCCGGATCGATCATGATCTTGATCTCCGGATTGATCGCCTCCGCCACGCGCTGTGCGCGCGGATCGACCTTGCCATCCTCGGTGGTGACGGGCGGATCGACCGGATGGTTGTGGACGGGCGCG
>CAYXGR010000381.1:0-3431 GCA_964464525.1 uncultured Planctomycetaceae bacterium | reverse complement strand
ATCATGACACGCTGCCGATGGAATAACGACTGCACGATCGCTGTGAGTCCATACCTACCGCTCCCTTACGGTCGCGGCTCTGGTCAATTGGTGAGAAATGCGCGGTAACCCGGAAACGCTTTCGTTATTCGCCATTCTCCATCAGCCCGAATAACGCGGCCGTCGATCGCATGCCCGCCTCGAAGTCGCGGACATGGAAAAACTCGTTCGGGGAATGGGCGTTGCAGTTCGGCTGGCAGTAGCCCAGCATCAGGCTGTCGGCCCCGAGGATCGACTTGAACATCGGCAGAATCGGCAGGCTCCCGCCTTCGCGGATCAACACCGGTTCGGTGCCGAACCCGATCGCGATCGCCCGGCGGGCGGCGGCCATGCCCGAGGATGATAAGTCCGCCAGATAGGGATCGCAGCAGGCGTGGTCCTTGACCTCCACGGTCACCGTGTCGGGCACGCGCGATCGAACCGTCTCCTCGAAGAGCCGCCCGATCTCTTCGGCTTGTTGATCGGGTACGAGCCGCATCGAGATTTTCGCGCCGGCGAATGACGGGATGATCGTGCTTGCACCCTCCTTCATATAACCACCATAGACACCGTTGACATCGAGCGTCGGCCGTGCCCAACGCCGATGAAGCGACGAGTATCCATTCTCGCCATGTGTTTTCGGGCTGCCGAGGTCCGCAAGCAAGGCCGCCTCGTCGTAGGGCAGGCGGTTCATCATCGCCACTTCGTCGGCCGACATTTCCTTCACGCGGTCGTAGAAACCGGGGATCGTTACCTTCATATCCGAATCGTGGAACGAGGCGATCAGTCGTGCCAATTCGTTCGCCGGGTTCGCGACGCTCCCACCGAATGATCCGCTATGCAGATCCTTCTTCGGGCCGGTCACGATCACCTCCTTGTACACCATCCCCTTGGTTGCCGTGGTGACGGCTGGGGCGTCGGTGCCGAATTGGGCCGTGTCGTGGATGAGGACGTAATCGCAGGCGAGCCGCTCGCGGTGCTTCTCGATGACGCCTTCGAGATTGGGCGAGCCGATTTCCTCCTCACCTTCGAGGCAGAACTTCAGGTTGATCGGGATCGAGTCGACCGTCTTCATCCAGGCCTCGGCCGCGAGGATGGCGCAGAGCATCTGCCCTTTGTCATCGGCCGCGCCGCGGCAGATCATTTTTCCATCCTGTTCGACCGGCTCGAACGGGCCCGTCTGCCACAGGTCGATTTCGCCCTCCGGCTGCACGTCGTAGTGGCCGTAGACCATGATCGTCGGCCGACCGGGAACCTGATCGCCCTCCGCCAACACGGCCGGGTGGCCGGGGGTTTCGGCGATTTCGGCCTTCAGACCGGCGGCCTCGCAGCGGTTGCGTGTCCACTCGGCGGCGGCGCGGACATCGGCGGCGTGGTCGGGCTGCGCGGAGATGCTGGCGATTCGTAATAGATCGAACAGTTCCTCGCGAAATCGTCGTCCGTTCGAATTCAGGTATTCTATGGTTTTGTCGATATTCCGTGTTTCGGGCATGGATCGATCCCCTGGATGATTATTTGACGATGAAACGTATCAACAGATGGGGCTATGACCCATCCTACGTGACGACTGATTCGCATCTTACCGTGATGCGGCTACAATGGCGATCATGGAGCCTGACGATCGGATTTGCTATTGTTTCCACGTCTCATTGCGGAAGCTCGTCAACTATGCCCGCCGCGAACGGCCCCGTGCCGCCTCGCAACTCTCCGACTGTCTCGGCGCGGGCACCGGTTGCGGCTGGTGCATTCCGATCCTCGAAAAGATACACAAAGAGGTGCGCGAGCATCCCGAGCCTGCCGACGCGTCCATCCCGGAGGGTTTGCCGGAGTCGGCGGCGGAATATGAGGCGGCTCGCGGGCAATACCTGAAGTCGGATACGAAGCATTCGTTTTGATTGTGCCATCTTTCAGAATCAGTTCTGCGGGTATGGAACATGCGGCACGCACTGGTTGGATACTGGTGTCACAACGCGGATGTGGGCGATAATTTGGGGAATCGGCATGCTTACCCGACCCCAGAGGCCGGGTCGTGTAAGCATGGCACCCGGCAATCGGCACTGCTTTAGTCGGTGGCCCCCGGCAATCGGCACTGCATTAAGCAGTGGCACACGAGCTCCGTGATCGGGGTTGATCGAGACACATACATATGACTGACGAAGTGCCCTTCCCTGTCCCGCTTGCCCGTGAGGCGACCGTCGAGGGCGATGTCCCATGCATCGCCTGCGGCTACAACCTGCGCACCCTCTCTATGAATGGCCGGTGCCCGGAGTGCGGCGGCGAGATCCTCAAGAGCTTTCGCCGGAGCTGGCTGATCTTCGCGCTGCCGAGTTGGCTGGGCCGTCTTCGGACCGGCGTCACGATCATCCTCTGGATGCTCCTCGGCGGGGTCGTCAGCTACATTGCCCTGATCGTCGCGTTGCTCTTGAGTGCCATGCCGACCGGTCAGCCTCCGAGCCCGAGCCTGTTCCTGTATATGGGAATCATGCTTTTCTTCGGATTGGGCTTCACAAGCGTCTGGCTCATCAGCGTCTGGTATCTCACGTCACCCGAACCCAGCCACGAGCCTAACGAAACGAACGGGCGAACAGTGATGGCCAAGTGGATACTGGGCCTCAGCGCCATGCCTATCTGTTCGACGCTGGCGATGCTCCCGATGATTTACAGCGCGTTTTCTCCTTCTCCGGAATTGAACGCTGCTATCATCATCTCCTCACTGTTCATGTATGCGGGCGTCATCGCGATTTGTGTCGCCTTTTTCCTGTTGATGATCTACATGCGGCGCATCGCTAGGCGAGACAACCGCAAGGGTCTGGGGAAGATGATGTCGTTCCTGATCTGGGGAATGGCGGGAATGCTGGTCTTGTGGTTCGGCTGGAGCCTGGTGATCGGGGTGATGGCTCTTTCGCCCTTCGCTACCGCGTTTACAGCTACGGCCGTCTCGACCAGCGGGCCCGTCCCCTTGGTCGGGTTTCCCTATGCGACGACGACAACGGGCTTGGTCGGGATTCCCACGACCGGCCCGGCAGTGCGGGTCATTCAGAATACCGGCAATATAACTGGAAGCGTCTATATACCAGGAATCGGCCCGGCCGGTGCCACGACTCAGGCTGTTACGAGTATGCCGACAACCAGTATGCCGACAACGACCATGCCCGTCGGGGGCCCCATACCCTTCCCCTTCGGCGGAAGGCTGTCCATGGTCGCATTCGTCATCGGCATCGTGGCCATTGAATTATTCGGGTTCGCATGGTTCGTCTGCTCGGTCATCGCCCTGTTCTGGTTCCGCTCAACCTTCTCGCGTGTGATCCGTGAAAACGTGTCGTCGCTCTATATCTGGGAGTGATTCGCACCGGTTGGAGGCCCGTGCCACAGAGCGGTTTTTGGCCGCGATCCACCTGGTGATCGGCATGCTT
>CAYXGR010000380.1:1812-3435 GCA_964464525.1 uncultured Planctomycetaceae bacterium | reverse complement strand
TTCTTTTTGAGCGAGGCCAGGGCGGTATCGAATGCCTGGTTGAGTGAGGCGTCGTTTTTGAGGCGGATCCGTTGTCCGTTCAGGAAGACACCGGGGGTGCCTTCCAGTCCGAGACGCACGGCTTCTCTTCTATCTATTTCTACTTTTTCTGCAATGGTGCCCGCGGCCATCGCGGCTTTGAATCGGTCCACATTCAGCCCCAGTTGCTGGGCATAGCCGACCAGTCGTTCATCGTCGAGATCGGTCTGGTTTTTCATGAGTACTTGGGCGTACTCCCAGTATCGTCCCTGCTCCCGCGCGGCCTCGGCTGCGAGGGCCGCCCGATATGCGTTTTTGTGTCCCTTGAGTGGGAAATCCCGGGCGACAAAACGCACTTTGCCCTTGTGCTTATTCATCAGTACGGCCATGTGGTCGTGGAGCCAGGCGCAGGCGCTGCACTGAAAATCAAGAAAGGCGATGAGGGTAATGGGGGCGTCGTCCGGCCCCAGGGCCGGTTGATCGCGTGTGTCGATCTCAAACACCGGGCTTTCGGGCGATGGCAGGAAAAGGGTGATCTCGGCCTCGCTCCGCATGGCTTCGGAGAATGCAAGTGTGGCCCGCTGCATTTCCTGCTCCCTGAGATAATGCATGACGCTTCGCAGCCCTTCCGGTGTATTGATTTCTGTCTGAATTCGCTTCCGATTGAGCGCGTAGAACCGATGGGCGTCTGCCTCTGTCACTTCGGTCATTCGCTTTTTGATTTCACGGGAGAGCAATTCCTCCTCGGATACCTCTTCGCGTTTCGCCTGCTCCTTCAGGAGGAGATCGTTCACGAATTGTTCCAGTGCATTGGTGCGAAGGGTGTGGGTCTGGCCTTGTGCCTGGCCGACAAGCGGCTTCATGCTTTTCTCGATATCCGCGACGGTGATGAGTTCCCCGTTCACACGGGCCAGCACTTTTGTGGGATCAGACGGGAGTCCCGATCGGATCGACTCTTGACTCACGGACGATAGAACCGCGGCCTTTCGAAGATTATCCGCGTATTGCCTGGCCCGAATCCCCTCTCGTTCGAGGCGAAGGCGAGCCTGGATTTTTCCGCGAACCTTCGCGAAATCCGGTCCGTAATCGGCGGCATGTTCGTCGTAATAGCGTCGAATATCTTTTTCGGAGGGGGCTTTCGTCTTGTCGACAACCTCCTGCTTCAGCAATTGATTGACTTCGATGTGCAGACGCTTGGCCTCCTGATTCAGGAGCATGCGATTGATTTGCAGATACATCTCGCGTACGCGGGCGTCGGCCAACGCCTCGTCAACTTTCATGAGATCCTCGATGATGAGATCGTCTACCTCGAAGAGAAAGATCCACTGCTGATTCACCCGTGCAACGGCCTCGTCGGGGGCCTCCTCCGGCCGCGCGTCGGCGGAACAGGGAGCGTCGATCCAGGGTTCGTGGGTCGCGCTTTGTGAGTGTGAGACAGGTGCCGTCTTTGTCGGTGTGGGGCGCGACGTTGCATTATTTTCTTTCTGATCGGCCTTGATCGTCGTTCCAGAGATGAGACTCAGGATCGGAAGACCGAGGATCATCAACCGTCGGATGATTAAAACCATTCTGGTAGTTCGACACCGGCGGGACGCCGATGCTCCC
>CAYXGR010000380.1:0-1712 GCA_964464525.1 uncultured Planctomycetaceae bacterium | reverse complement strand
GACGCCGATGCTCCCACGGTTCTTGGGCGCACATCGAATCGTTGGTGGGTTTCTCGTTGCATGTCTTAATCCTCCGGCTTGATCCAGCGGTTCGTGCTGATAATCGACTTTGCATTCAGGTCGATGGAGACGAGGTAGGCGCCGTAGGCACCGATTCTTCGATTCGGCCCAAACGTAATCGGCGGTATCAGTCCGGTCTCGTGCTTGTAGAGCCCTTCGAGATCGCGGACTAAAAACTCGCGTCGGGGTTGCGATCCCGCCTCATTGAGAGATTCGATCAGGAGTCGGCCCGCGCAATAGGCGGTCAGCAGCACGGTCGAGGGCGGCGCCGAGATGTCGTGTCTCTCCAGGAAATCGCGATACGCCTGAACTTCCCGAGGCTCCTGTGCGGTTCTGCCGTTCGGAAAGACGGCGAACAGTTTGCCCTGAAACTGTCTGGGGCAATCGAAGATTTCCTTTTCCAGGAACGATCCCAATTGATAGACGCGCGGAGTATGTCCACCTTCCGCGGAATGCTTCAATATTCGGGTGCACTCAGAAGCCGGGCCGATGAAGAATAAGGCGTCGTGCTTTCCAACCGCTTCGGACAGTGTTTGCGGAGTGAATGTTTCTGATGTGTATGCGGAGAGAAGGGTCAATGGAATGTTTCGTCGCCGACACTGGTCTTCGATCGTTTTTGCATAGGCTTCATAGGGTTCGCCGGCGCGCACCAACAAGCCCGCCCGCGAAGTGCCGTCCGGCCCCAAGTCCTCGATGTAAGCATCCACAAGGGCACGTGCCTGAGCGGACAACCCGGACATGAGGTAGAACAAAAAACGGTTTGGCCCATCCGGACTGTCCGGCGAACTTCCCAATGATCCGATGACGGGAATTTCCCGCTCTGCGACAAGCTCAACGAGTCGATCTTCCGCATTGGGAACATAGGGCGCGACCAGCGCGAAGATGCTTTCGGTTTCCAGAACCTTTTTCAATTGATCGATCGATCCTTCGGGCGTCTGACCGGTCGGGATGATACGAAGATCGATTTTGCGATTGTAGATTCCACCGGAGGCGTTGATATCCTCAAAGACGCCTTCGAGCACACTCTTCACTGTGTTTCCGAGTTTTCCCATCGGGCCATCGAGCGGCACCATCGTTGCGATCGTGATGTGCGACGCATCGATGCCGGGGTCCCGGTCATTCTCTATGCGTTTCAGATAGGCGACGAGGCAGGACAGATCGTCCTTGCTCATGCTGAAGTGGGGCATGCTCGAACCGATTTTATTTCCGGAGGGATCGATCCCGCGGGTGATGGCCCGCTTGAGCGTCTCTTCGTCATAGGCCCGGTGTTTGCGGCCCGACGGGTGCGTGAGACCATAGCGTTTGGTGAGCATGGACCAGTTGAGATTGGAGGGATAGACCCCTCCCTCCGGCTTGCCCTTGCCGTCGAGACCGTGACAATTCATGCAGGGGAGCATCTTGGCGGAGACCTTCATGGGTGGATTGCCCAGCCACGCATCGATCGGGCTGTCGGAATGGCTTTCGCCACTGAGATAGATTCTCTTGCCGATTCGCTCCCGTGGTGAGAGTTGCACATGCGCGGACGGCTCCGCATCCGCCGGATTGAGGCAGAATGCGAAACAGGCAGCCAGTATCAAGATTGGAATCGATCTCATGGGTTATCCACTTGGGAACGGTCGTCTCCGGGAGGTTAACTCATTCGTATTTTCCAT
>CAYXGR010000379.1:1961-3436 GCA_964464525.1 uncultured Planctomycetaceae bacterium | reverse complement strand
ACTGCTTGAAGCAGTGGCACACGAGCCGGATGGTTCTGCGTGTTGGGCATGCTTACCCGTCACGATAAGGCCATGACGTGTAAGCATGGCACCCGACAAGTTCCTAGATTTCGGAGATGCGATCGGGGTTTTTGATGAGCGATCCGGCGATGGTCATGCGCTGCATCTCGCTCGTTCCCTCATAGATCTCGGTAATCTTGGCATCGCGCAAGTATCGCTCGACCTCGCTCTCGCGGCAGTAGCCCATGCCGCCGAAGATCTGAATCGCCTGGTTGGCGCAATAGCTCGCCGTCTCCGCCGCGTAGAGCTTGGCCATCGCCGGGATATGGATCGAGTTGGCGGATCCGTTTTTGATCCAGCCTCCCTTGTAGAGCAGAGCCCACGAGACCGCGATCCGCGTCGACATATCCGCGATTTTCCATTGAACCGCCTGATAGTCCGCGATGGGCTTGCCGAATTGTTTTCGCTCGAGGGCATAATCGATCGCGCGATCAAGGGCCGCACGAGCGATCCCCAACGCCTGCGCACCGATGCCCAACCGACCGCCGTTGATCGCCATCAGGGCGATTCGCAGGCCGCCGCCGCGATCGCCGATGAGGTTCTCCGCCGGAATGCGACAATTATCAAAACTCAACTCGACCGTGCTGCTGCCTCGGATCCCCAGTTTGTCTTCATGTTTTCCGATCGTGATTCCCGGGGTCTTTGCCTCGACCAGCAGGCAACTGGCGTTTCGACGATCTTCCTCCTCCGTCCGCACGAATAGAAGAATGACATCAGCCTCGGCGCCCGAGGTCACCCACAGCTTCGTCCCGTTGATGACCCACTCGTCGCCCTTCAGCTCGGCACGGCATTTCATGGCCCCGGCATCCGAACCCGAGCCCGCCTCGCTCAGGCTGAAACAGTTCAGCAACTGACCAGAGGCCATCTTGGGCAACCACTGTTGCTTCTGCTCATCGGTGCCAAACTTCATGATCGGTTCGATCACCAGTGAATTGTGGACGCTGTTAATGACGCCGATGGAGGCGTCGGCATAGGAAAGCTCCTCCACGACGAGGATCGACGCGAGGCTGTCCAGGCCGGCGCCGCCGTATTGTTCCGGCACGCAGATGCCCATGTAGCCCATTTCGCCGAGTTGTTTGATAATGTCTCGCGGGAACTCGCTCTTGATATCACGCTCGATCGCACCGGGCGCGATGACCTCGCGGGCGAACTCGCGGATGCTGTCGCGCAGCATCTGGTGGTCTTCGCCCAACTCGTATCCGAAGGGAATCCCGTCGGCCACATATGAGAATTCGTCCGTCATGGTTCAGTCTTCAGTTAAGTGTGCGTCCAAAACCCGGAGAGTTCCGTAGGATGGTTCATAGACCCATCTGTTAATCATGCCGGGCACCATACACGTGTGCCACTGCTTCAAGCAGTGCAATCGCCAAGTGTGCCACTGTTCCAAGCAGTGCCGATCGCCAAGTGTGCCACTG
>CAYXGR010000379.1:0-1861 GCA_964464525.1 uncultured Planctomycetaceae bacterium | reverse complement strand
CCAAGTGTGCCACTGCTTCAAGCAGTGCCGATCACCCTGTGTGCCGTGCATACTCACCCCGGGCAATCAATATCCGCTGCACCTCGCTCGAGCCCTCGCCGATTTCACACAGCTTGCTGTCGCGGAGCAGTCGCTCCACACAAACGTCCTTGGTATAACCCGCGCCGCCGAGAATCTGAATCGCATCCCAGCCCACGCGACCGGCCATTTCTGAGGCGAACAGCTTCGCGGTGGAGCACAGTTTCTTGTCCGGCCGACCCGCGTCATGTGTGCATGCTGCCTGGCGAACGAGAATCCGTGCCGCCTCGACCTGCGTCTCCATGTCGGCGAGCTTGATCTGGATCGCCTGATGGTCGTGAAGCGGAACCCCGAATGATTGACGCTCCGCCGCGTAGCGAACCGCCTCCTCCAGACAACCCCGAGCCAGACCGACGGATAACGAGCCGATCGTCACCCGGCCGCGATCCAATACGCGCAGGGCATCGATATAGCCATGATGCAATTCACCGCACAGGTTCTCCTCGGGTACCTCGCAGTTTTCGAGCGTCACCGGCGTGGTATCACTCGCCCGCATGCCCATCTTGTCCTCGCGTTCGCCGACGATCAGGCCCGGCCGATCCCGCTCGACGATGAAGGCCGAAATGGTTCGCGCCCCCCTTTCCGGCTTCGTCCGGGCGAGGACCACAAAGACGCCGGCGCGGCGGCCGTTGGTGATCCAGAACTTGCGTCCGTTGAGCACCCAACCCGCCGACGTCTTCTCGGCCCGACAGGTCAACGCCTCGGCATCGCTGCCGCACTCCGGCTCGCTCAGGCACCAGGAGCCGATGATCTCACCGGTGGCCAGCTTGGGGAGCCAGGTTTTCTTCTGAGATTCGTTGGCGGCGATCTTGATGTGGGTGGAACAGAGACCGCTATGGGCGGCGAGCATCAGGGCCGTCGCCCCGCAGTGCCGGGCGATCTCCTCGACCACGACGGTCATGCCCAGCATCCCTTGGCCGGCGCCGCCGAGTTCTTCCGGGATGGTCACGCCCAGAAGCCCGATCCGGCCCATTTCGGCGATGACTTCGTCGGGGATCCACTTCTTTTCGTCCCATTCCCGGGCATGGGGTGCGATTTTGTCGGCCGCGAAGGAGCGCGTGACGTCTCGGAATCCGGCGAGGTCTTCGGGGAGTTCGAATGTCATCATGCAGGCAGCTCGCGAAACCAATCTTGTGGATCAGGGGCCAGAACGGCGGGAGCACCGCGACCCCAAACAAGCGGAGCCGGGATTATAAAAGGGGGGCGACCGGAGTCAAATCGGGTGGATCAGTAAGAGATTCTGAGGCGGTCGAGGAAGCGGGTGGCGATGCCGACGTGTCCGGACGGGTGTGTGGCATCGTTTGGGGTGGCGCCGGGGGTGATCTGTTGGACCCGGAGGACCTCCGCCGTGCAGTTTGCGCGACCGGGATAGGGAGAGACACCGTCGCGCGCGGGAATGGTCAACTCGACGGAGAGCCTGTCGCCGACTTGAAAATCGGCCGAGTCCATTGCGAGGTACATCCCGCCCGTGCTGATGTTCTGGGTGAGGGTGCGAACGATCAGATCGGCGTTGCCGGCTTCCATGCGGCATTCGACGGGGAGGCGGATGTGCATGCGCTGGTGCCGCCTTCGGTCGGAGCCGGGATGATTCGATGTTGGGGCCGTGTCCGTTTGCATTCGCCGCCTCCCTTGCACCCTCATTCGTCGGCTTTCCCGACGTCGATCATGACGTATCAGCCTCAACGGCAATCCAGGTGCCAGTGATTACCGTTGAGATTGTGGAACGATCCGATGGGATCGTAACTGTCTGGATCGTATATTCTTAATAGTGTTTTCGCCGTCG
>CAYXGR010000378.1:0-3439 GCA_964464525.1 uncultured Planctomycetaceae bacterium | reverse complement strand
CCGATCTGGGCGAGGAGCACATTTGTTGCGGTCATTCTGAGGAACGTGGATTTTCCGGACATGTTGGATCCGGTGATGATCCAGGTTCGGATGTCGCCTCCAAGTGCGAGGGAGTTGGTCACCGACTCTTCCGGGGAGATCAAGGGATGTCTTCCCTCGTCGATTTCAAGTCGCCATCCTTCGGACACGAATTCCGGCCAGGTCGTGTTCGGCTGTTCCCAGGCAAACGATCCCAGGGATGTGATCAACTCGCATTCCGCGAGGGCGGCGAAGGAGTCGATCAATTCCGTTCGATGCCGGATCGTGCATTTTTCCAGGAGCCACAGGGCCTGCAAGTCCCAGAAGACGAGCACGTCTATGATCGTGTGCATCAACCCGGAGAGACCTAGAAAGAGGAGGGGAATGCGGCGCTGTAGCGCGGGCAGACAGTTGTGCCCGAGCGCGGCGGCGAATCGACTTCGCTGTTGGCCCAGCAGGCCGTCTTTGGGAAGCGTCGCGACGGCAGTCTCCGCGAAGAACCGCAGCCTGGGCACGATCTCATCGAGGTTGAGCCAGGGTCGAATTCGCTCGCGAAGCGGCTTTAGGACAAGCTGGATCATGACGACATTGATTATGAACACGCAGACCAGGGGGAGATAGCCCAGGTCGAAGGCGAACCAGCCCGCCTGATTCGCGATGCCCAGCACCAGTGTGATCGGCCCGGCCATCCCCCAGACTCGGAGCCAACCCATTGCGGTCCTGGACGGCATGGGCTCGGCATCACGCAGCGTTTCGTAGAGCTCGCGACACGCGTCTCTTCGTGAGCGCATGGCGGCGGCGGCGGCCATCAACCGCATTCGCGATGCGGGGTTCTCCATCATCCAGTGAGCCGCCGCCTGGCGACCGAGGATCGCATCCACCGAAAGCAGCGGATGTGTCAAGACATGCGCCAATCTGGATTCTCCGACCGGCGTCGATGTGCGATTTATGAGACCGAAGAGGCTGAGCGTCTCATTGAAGACATCCAGATCGCCCGTCTCCTGGGCCGTAAATTCATATGATTGCTGGCCGCTGTCGAGCTGCTCGAACAGCGCGTTCCAGATCGATCGATCCACAGGTTCGTTTCCGTCGCGAATGATCACGGGCTCGCCATCGATACGCCGTATCGATTCGTCGATGATGTCCCGGAGCCAACGAAGCATCAGGGCCTGGTTTCGGAGATTCGTGTGAACCCTGACCGCCAGAACAAATAGAATCAGCGATGCGATCGCGGCGATGACGCCCCACGTGGCCCCGAGCGTGACGAAAAAATACACACCCGCAGGGATGCCTGTGAATGTGAGAAACCTGACCCAGGCCAGTAGAACACCGCGCACTCGGACGGCGCGATAACGCACGCGGGTCTCCTCGGCGGTTTGATCCAGCCACCGAGCCTTCATTCCATCTTCAATAGGCGGCGTTGCCATTATGTTTGCTCGAAGATCAGGTCGGCCATCGGCGCCTCCACCTCCTTGGTGCCGATGCTGATGGAGACGCGTTGTTTTTCGTGGCGGATGCGGACGACACGTCCGGGATCATCGAAGCCGCGGACGCGCACCACGTCGCCGGGCTGCAGGCTGACGATTCGATCCACCCATGCCCGATAGGCATTTTGTTCCGCCTCCAATGCCTTGGCGCGATCCAGGGCGGCGAGTGTTTCGCGGGCGGCCTCTCGGCGGGCCTGTTCGGCATCGCGTCGCGACCGTTCGGCCCGGCGACGCGACGTGAGCGTGCCCGCGATGGCCTTTTTGAGTGCTCGATGGCGACCGGCGAGATGCCGATAGGCGGACGACACCATCTTTTTGGGCATGCCCAGGCGTGAGGCGATGGCGATGGCGTTGCTGTTGCCCGGCTCGCCGATGAGCAACTTGTAGGTGGGCCTCAGCGATTGCACGTCGAATTGAACCGAGGCGTTGTCCGCTCTTCCGGATTCGAATCCGAGCGTTTTCAACGCCCCGAGGTGGGTGGTCACCATGGCGAGACAGCGCGTGGAGAGGAGGTGTTCGATGATCGCTCGGCCGATGGCGGCTCCCTCGTCCGGGTCGGTTCCCGCACCCATCTCGTCCAGGAGTACGAGAGTTGATTTTCTGGCGCGTTGAACGATGTCCAGGATGCGAGATAGGTGGGCGCTGAAGGTGCTGAGCGACTGCTCGAGGCTTTGCTCGTCGCCGACGTCGATCCAGATGCCCTGGAAGACGGGGAGCGTCGAGCCGGCCTCTGCGGGGATCGGCAGGCCCGACTGGGCCATCAGCGACAACAGACCGACTGTCTTGAGTGTGGCCGTCTTGCCGCCCGTGTTCGGGCCCGTGATGATCATCACGTCGAAGTCGTCACCCAGCCGCACATCGATCGGCACCACCTTGTTGTTGGCCGCCACCCGGTCTCCGTCACCCCCGCGCATCTCCATCAGGATTGGATTGCGGGCCTGGATCAGCTTCAATTGGTTCCGCTCGTTGATCTCGGGCAGGTGCATGTGGTAGTGCTGTGCGAGCTTCAGTTTGGCGGTCAGCAGATCGATGACCGCGGTGGCATCGAGGCTGTGCAGAATCTCTTTCTGATTCAGATGCACGAGGTGTGTCAATTCCCAGAGGATGCGGTTGATCTCCTCCTGTTCCGACTGCATCAGGTTGATGCGCCGATTGTTGATCTCCACGGCCTCCGCCGGCTCGACGAAGAGCGTCTGGCCGGAGTCGCTGCTGCGATGGACGATCCCCGGCAGACGGCCGCGCTGCTCTGCTTTCAGCGGCAGCACCATGCGGTCGGCGTGGAAGGTCGCGTTTGGATATTGCAGATACTTTACGACGGACGGCTGTTTGAGCAGTTTGTCGAAGACGGTCCGGGCCGCATGGCGAACCTGAGTGATCTCGTCGCGTAATCGGGACAGGCGATCGGATGCGTCGTCGCGAACCTTGCCGCGCGGGTCGATCACGCGGGTGATGCGGCCGATGATGACCCGAAGGTCGCCGATGCGGTCGGTCACTTTGGCGATCAGATCGCAATCATCCGTCATGTCCGTGAAGTGATTGCGAAGCACCACGACGCCGGAGAGGGTGGCGGCGAGATCGGCGAATTCCTCGGGTTCGAGCTTGGCGGGGGGGACGGCGCGTCTGACCTGCTCGCGCATGTCACGAATGCCGCCGAAGGGGGGGATGCCGTGTTGATCAACCCATTGTTCAAATTGTCTTGCCTGCTTCAGCCAGCCGGTGACTTGTGAGACGCGGCGGGAGGGTTGGAGTCGTTCGGCGAGTGAGCGACCGAGGGCGCAGTGGGCGTGTCGCGCGAGCAATTGGCGTATTCTCTCGAATTCCAGCTTGTCCTGTGTATGGCTATCCACGGCGGACATGATAGCCCGGAGGATGGACTAGTCCAAAAGATGTGAATCTCAGGCCGATTGGTGGGCGGTGCCCACCCTACAACTACT
>CAYXGR010000377.1:0-3444 GCA_964464525.1 uncultured Planctomycetaceae bacterium | reverse complement strand
ACCGATCACACAGGCCAGGCTGATGTATCTCAGCACGGCAAGCCTCATATTCCTTACTCCAGGGCCACTCCCATCGCGATTGGGTGACCGGATTGAATCAGATTTTTCGGGTGCCCCACCTCTGGATCTGGATGGGGTCATACCTTAGAAACCACCCTCATTCCGTGAAAAGTCCCCAAGGTTATTCCTTGGCGGATCGGCGGGATTCCTTTCCTGTCAACTTGGGAGGCGATCGCGAAGGATCGGCCTTGCGGGGCACTCAATCTGGTATTGGAGCCACCTATAACAGGGTAACGATCGGGCTTAGGGAATACAATCATCCTGGTTGGGTGACTCTGTGTCATATGGTGCAAAACGTGCCCAAATGAGCCATTCCGATGGTTCCAGGGATCTAGCATCTTTCGGAATGGGTTGGGAATGTGGGGTTGGTTTTCGGTGCCTGAGTGGTTGTTGCGTTATACTTGGTGTTATTATGTGACTATATGGGGCGCGGGGGTCTCCAAACCCAATGTGGAACGGGACGTGCAACGAACCGCGTTGTGCCGGAGGATTACACCCAAGGCATTCATTAGACGGGGTGGGCCGAGAAAGGATTCCTGGCCAAGCAGGTTCCCGTGCGAGATTATCGACATTCGCTGCACGGCCAGTGCATGGGCACACTTGTTTCTGGGGGTTTGTTGGGATGACCGTCTGATCGCACCCGGTTGTAGCGCCCTTTCAGGGCTGAGTGGTTTCGGTCGTGCTGACCCAGGGCGGCGCTTCGCTCTGCCCTGGGCTGACATGTTGCGGCCCCTTCGGGGCAACAGCGGCATGTGATCCTTCGGGGCAACCCGCATATTTTGCGTGGTGATACACTGGTAGTAGTGGCGTACTTGGGGCGCCCTCGGAACCTGCGGAAATGTTGAGTGACAGGTATCATGAAATGAAGGGGAGAAGAGAATTGTTGAAGTCACGATCTGTCTGGATTGGTTTCACGATTGTAATCACGATGATGCTCGGCAGGGCTTCGATCGTCACGGCCGCGCCGCTTAATGGCCGGGAAGTCGCGGAGGACGTCTTCTATCAATTTATGCCGATCGCCTGGCGCGATTCGGACAACGATGCCTCTCGCTTCGGCGATTTCGACGGAATGACGGCTTCGCTCGACTATCTTGACGCCCTCGGGATCACCGCGATCTGGATGAACCCGATCTTTCCATCCTCGGCCTATCACGGCTACCAACACGGGCCCGGCGACCAGGTGAATGTGCGATTGGGCACCGAGGCGGGGTTCGTCAATTTCGTGCAACAGGCCCATGCTCGGGGGATCAAGGTCTTTATCGATTTCGTCGTCTATGGGATCAGCCAGAACTCGATCTGGTTTCAGGATGCATTTGGCAATCCGTCGAGCCCCTACGACAATTGGCTGGCGTTCAACAACGCGGGGAACACGAACTATCTGGGAAGCGTGTATAACACGTGGAACGGAGACAGCGTCGGCTTCATCCACTGGAATCTCGACAATCCGAACCCGACCGGTCTGGTCACGGCGTGGGCACAACACTGGCTCGATCCCAACGGGGATGGCAATCCCGTCGACGGTATCGACGGCTTTCGGTTGGATCATGTCTGGGCGCAATACCCGAACGGCCCGAATGGATGGGGCTATAACCTCGACTGGTGGATCACGTGGCGGGACAACCTTCGGACGATCTATCCGGATGTATTTATCTTCGCCGAGCAGGCCGATTGGGGGATTACGGGGGCCAACCTGTTGCCCGCCTTCGACGCCACGATGACGAAGCCCTGGGAATTCGCCGTGCGGGATGCGCTGTTCAATGAGAACGCGGGAAGTCTGTACAGCCAGACCGTGGCAACGCTTGCGTCGCTGCCTGCGGGGAAATATTTCCTCGGCATCATCGGCGATCACGACGTGGATCGGCTGACCTCCGTGATCGGCGGCAGCCTGGACAAGGGCAAGATCGCGGCGGCGATCCTGCTCACTTCGCCCTTCCCGCCGATGATCTACAGCGGCGATGAGATCGGAATGCTCGGTTTCAAGGGAAACTACGGGAGCGACGCCAACGACATCCCCATGCGTGAACCGTTCAAGTGGAACGCCGTGGCCGGGCCGCCGATGAGCAACTATTGGGTACTCAACAATCAGGCGTTCAACAATGCCTACTCGACGGACAACGATGGTCGATCGGTGGAGGAGCAGTCAGCGGTCTCCGGATCGCTCCTCGAAGAATACCGGCAGTTGATCACGGCGAGGAAGACTCATGTCGCACTGCGCCGGGGTCTCACGATCCCCATCAGCGTGACGTCGCCCCAGGTGTGGTCCTTCCTGCGGTATCAGGAGAATGCTGAATCGCTGATCGTGGCCATCAATCTCGGCGGCGGCTCCACGACGTTTGACATGGATTTGTCGTCGATGGTGATTCCCGGTGGATCGACGATCGTTCAAGACGTCCTCAACGGTCAATTTCTGCCCGATCTCACGGATGGCAACAAGAGTGCATATAGTCTGACGCTGGGTGGCTATGGATACCGGATCCTGACTGCGAACATTCAACCGCCCGCGCCCGATCCCAACGCGATCGACGGGGTGGATCTGCCCGGTGGTTTCGGCCTGACGGAGGTCATCGCCACTCAGGACAACGCCACCGGTCTGGGCGACAACATATCCGAGCTGAACCAGTTGTTTGTTCGGTCGGAGGTGGACGGCTATCGCATCGGTCTGACCGGGAACCTGGCGACGGACGGGACCGGTCTGACGGTCTTTTTTGACACGGTCGGCGGGGGCCAGAATGTGCTGGACTTCAGTGGGTTGATGCCCCCGCCCGGAGGCCCTGACCAATTGACGGGGTTGCAATTCGACAATGGTTTCGAGCCTGACCACATGCTCTTTGTGAATACCTTCGGCGGCAACATCTATGTGGATCAATACTTCTTGCCGACGGGGGGCACCGCCACGAAGACTTATCGCGGGACGGGAACGGTCAACGACGGCGATGGTTTTCTGGTGGGGGGCAATAATCCCAACGGGATACAGGTCGCGATGAACAACACCAACAACCTGGGTGTCACCGATACGGATGCATCGGGCGCGGCGACCGCGCTGCATGGTTTCGAGTTGTTCGTGCCCTATTCGGATGTCGGCGCAGCCGGGCCGGGGGGCACGGTTGGCCTGGCCGCCTTCATCATGCAATCCGATGGCATGGTGAGCAACCAATGGCTGCCGGGCCTGGGGGGCGGACAGCCCAATCTGGGGATGGCGCCTGATCTGTCGGGGATTCCGGGGAATCAATTCACTGTCGTCGCGTCTCAAGTGCCGGGCGATATAGACGCCGATGGCGACGTGGATTTTGTCGATCTCGATTTATTTGTCGGCGTGCTTGTCGGCACCAATGCGAATCCAGATCATTTTGCCCGATCCGATGTCAATCAGGACGGCAGCCCGAA
>CAYXGR010000376.1:1461-3446 GCA_964464525.1 uncultured Planctomycetaceae bacterium | reverse complement strand
CGCGACGAAGTTCACGGATCGAACCACGATGTACAAAGCGTTATTGATCGCATCGGCCGGGGGCATCGGCTCGCTCCTGCGCTATCTCGTATCGGGATGGGGGCAACGGTTCTCCAACGGCTCCTTCCCTGTCGGCACCCTGCTCGTCAACGTTCTCGGCTGTCTTGCGATCGGCTTCCTCGCCACGGCCCTCTCCGGCCGTTTCCTGATCCGCGAGGAATACCGCATCGCCCTGATGGTTGGGCTGCTCGGCGGCTTCACCACCTTCTCCAGCTTCGGTCTCGAAACCCTCTCATTGATCAACGACGGTCAGGCGGCCCGGGCGATTCTCAATATCGTCCTCAGCATCAGTCTCGGATTGACTGCCGTCTGGATCGGCTATCGCCTCGCCGAGGCCTGCCTGGGAGTCTGATCTCATGAAAATACCCGAAAGCGGTTTCCTGTTGCGAATCTTCATCGGTGAGAGCGATCGCTGGCACGGCAAGCCCCTCTACGAAGCCATCGTGATGAAGGCCCGCGAACTGCACCTCGCCGGGGCAACCGTTCTGCGTGGGCCGATGGGCTTCGGCGCCAAAAGCCGGCTGCACACGGCGAAGATTCTTCGGCTCTCGGAGGATCTGCCCATGGTAATCGAAATCGTGGACAGCGAGGAGAAAATCGACACCCTGATGCCGCATATCGACGCCATGGTGGAGGATGGGCTAGTCACGCTCGAACGGGTTCGCGTCATCAAGTATCGGGCAAACCCGGCGGCGGCCGATGAATCGAGTAAGTAGGGTGGGCATTGCCCACCAATCGCCCCGATGAATTGACCTGTGACTTTAATTGGTGGGCGATGCCCACCCTACTCGACTAGGGAGCCTCAATCCACCCGCCGCCGAGCACTTCGTCGCCTTCGTAGAAAACGGCCGCCTGCCCCGGCGTGATGGCGGACTGCGGCGTGTCGAATCGCAGGCGTACGGCGCCGTCCGGCTCGGGCATCAACCGTGCCGGGGCCGGTTCGTGATGATAGCGAATCTGGACCTCCGCCCGGATCGCTTCGACCGGCGGATCACGAAGCCAGCTCACGCGAGTCACGCGGGTTGTCTCAGACAACACCGCCTCGCGCGGGCCGACGAAGACGGTGTCGGTCTCGGCGTCCAGCCGAGTGACGTAGATCGGCGTTCCTTCCGCGATCCGCAACCCCCGCCGCTGACCGATCGTGAAGTTCGCCACTCCCTCGTGCGTTCCCAGAATGCGTCCATCGACATGTTGAATCATTCCGGGGCGGAGGGCATCGGTCCTCCGCGAGCGCACGAGCCGGGCATAGTCCCCATCCGGCACGAAGCAGATGTCCTGGGATTCGGGCTTGTCGTGGAGCGAGAGGTCGAAGCGCCGAGCATGATCGCGAACCTCGTTCTTGGTCATGTCGCCCAACGGAAACAGCGTGCGGTCCAACACCTCGAGCGGGATGCCGAACAGGACGTAGGACTGATCCTTCTCGGGAAAGCGTGCCCGTCGCAGCCGGGGGCGCGGTCCGTCGTGCTCGATCCGGGCGTAGTGACCCGTGGCGATCAGATCGGCGCCGATAGTGTCGGCATAGTCCACGAGGCGGCCGAACTTGAGCCACTGATTACAGCGAATGCACGGATTCGGCGTGCGGGCATGGGCGTATTCATCCACGAAGTAATCCACGAGGCGATCGAAGTCGTGTTCGAAATTGAGAGAATAGAAGGGGATATCGAGCATGCCGGCAACGAAGCGAGCATCGGCGGCATCGGCGGCGGAACAGCAGCCCTTGGTCGATTTCGGATTGGCGAGGGTCGTGCTCTCCCCGCGCGACAACAGGTTCAGAGAGACATCGGTCGATGCAGACGTGTCAGCCGTCGAACAGGCATCATACTTCTCGGCGCCGAGGCGCATGAAGACGCCGACGACGTCGTAGCCACGCTCCTTGAGCAGGCAGGCGGCGACGCTGCTGTCGACGCCCCCGCTCATGGCGACCA
>CAYXGR010000376.1:0-1361 GCA_964464525.1 uncultured Planctomycetaceae bacterium | reverse complement strand
TTGTAGCTCCGGGGAGACATCATCGCGTCAATGCTGTCGGCCGCCTGGATCACGCTGGCCCCGAACGGGATCGCCTCGCCCCGCAATCCATCGGGATAGCCCGTACCGTCGACCCATTCGTGGTGATGCCGCACCAGTGCGAGCACGGGCCGAAGAAATCCGATCGGCTCGAGAATATCGACCCCCATCACCGGGTGCCGCTTCATGTGGTCGAACTCCTCCTTCGTCAGCCGACCGGGCTTGGTGAGGATCGCGTCCGGGATTCCGATCTTGCCGACGTCGTGGAGCACGGCGGCGATGCGAATCCGCTCGATTTCGGGATCGGAACAATTGAGACGCACCGCAAGATGGTGAGAAACCGTCGCGACGCGCGCGGAGTGACGCGCTGTGTAGGCATCCTTCACGCGAAGTGCCTCCACGAGCGACAACAGGGTATCGGCCCGTGCACGACGCTGCGAAGCCGGCGAATCGGTCAAACGACGGAGCGATTCCAGCGTCCGCGAATCGCCGACGGCTGCAGAAGCCGCCGAAATCGGTTCGACGCCCCCCTCGCGAAGATCTCGTGTCGACACCCATCCCCACTCCGCCGGTATCCGGCCGAGCGGCGCGGGATCCAACCGATATGCAGAACCTCTTCCCTCCATCGCTTCTCTCCCCCCCAAGCCGTAGGCCCGACGCCCCGCATTCAGCGAAGCGACCGGTCGCAAACATCATCGGAGCCCCGACGGCCGAGCTTGATACGCGGGCATCGATCTTCAATTCTGATCGGGTCGATTCGGCGGACGTAGCAGCCGCATCGGGTCCGAAGGTGTCCGCCATGCCTTGAAGATGCCTCGTCTCGCCGATGATTATTTGCAATCCGACCGGCCGTCCGAAACAATGCGGCGGTCGAATCGCCCGGATATGTCGGACCCACAACGCCTATGGGACGCCGCACACGCATCGCAATCGGACTCAACAGCGGAACCAGCGCCGACGGCGTCGACGCGGTCGCGTGCGAAATCACCGGCCGGGGCTCGGCGATGCGGGTCCGCGTCATCGGCCATCTCGCCCGGCGCTACCCGGTCGCTCTTCGCCGCCGCATCCTCGACGCGATGGCCCCGGCCGAGACACGAACCGAGGAGATCTGCCGGCTGGAGACCGAGGTGGGAAAGGCCTTCGCCCGATCGGCCCTCGCCGCCGTGAAGCGTTTCGACCTGAAACACGTTGACTTCATCGGCATGCACGGCCAGACGATCTGCCACCTGCCGCCGCGGATGGGTGGCATGGCCAAGCGCCAGCGCGGCCATGTGTCGGTTGGCATGGTCAAGCGTCAGCGCGGCCATACGTCGGGTGGCATGGCCAAGCGTCAGCGCGGCCAT
>CAYXGR010000375.1:1727-3446 GCA_964464525.1 uncultured Planctomycetaceae bacterium | reverse complement strand
GGTGCCACAGGAATTTGGTCGCACTCTTACTGTTTCGACGATTCGATGCATCCTTCAAATACCTCCCAGGCCCGTGCCGCCATCATCTCGTCTGTGAAGGAGGTTCGGACGGCCTGAGCACCCGCTCGCCCGAGTTTCATTCTCAGTGCGGGATCATCCATCAGTTGCCCGATCCCCTCCGCCAGCGATGCCGGATCGTTCGGCTCACACAACAACCCACCACCCGTCGCCTCGATCAGTTCTGGAAACGAGCCATGCCTCGGCTGGACGGCGGGGATCCCCTGGGACAGGGCCTCCAGAACATAAAGACCCTTGGCTTCTCGATAGACTGTCGGCACCGAGAGTACGTCTATCGAGCGAAGCAGGCGAATCTTCCCGGCCCGGTCCACTTCTCCGATATTGTCCACGAAGGCATCCAGGCCCCGATCCGTCAATCGCGATTGGATCTCATCGAAGTAGGACCGCGGGTCGCCGCCGAGGGTACCCGCGATCATCAACCGGCACGGCCGACCTTTCGCGTGCAATAGCGCGAAGGCCTCGCAGAGTACATGAAGACCTTTGTCTGAGCAAATGCGGGCCAGGTATCCGAGGGTAAACGGCCGATCGGCGGTTGGTGATGGGCCGTCCTCGATTGACTGTTCGTCTGATTCGATCCGGATGCCCAGCGGAACCTGATGAATTCGTTCCGGCGCGATGCCGAGGGATGCGATGGCGTAATCGGTGTAATAGCGGCTGACCGACAAAAAGGCGTCGACGTCACGGCCGCCCAGCCCGATCAATCGGCGGGCCTCTTCCTGATACGCCAACGGTAGTTTTTCGAGAAAGATATCCTCGCCCGTCAGCGTGCAAACCACGGCAACCCCCAGGTCGCGTTTGATCCGCCCGGCCAGCCCGACAAAAAATGCGTTCGGCAGGTGAACGACCTGTGGCGAAAGTTTTGCAAGGTATCGGATCAGTCGGTCCAGTTCCCCGCGTTGGGCGCCGTTCTCGCCACGCAGAATCGAAAGAACCAGCGGCGCCGAGGTCTCGGGAGAGGCACCGCCCGCATTTCGCATTGCCCTTCGCAGAAGCCCGGGCCGGTCCAACTGGCGCCCGAACCATTCGGGCATGTGGCGAAACAGGTTGGACTTCTGTTGCAGAAAGATATTGATGCCGCCGTAGAGAACGCAATTTTCGCTCACATCCGGCTCGTCGGTGCGGATCGGCGAATAGACGGGAATCAGCACGACATCGCGGCCCTGGCGCCTCAGGGTGGCGACAAGCGTATTGTCGCGCATACAACTGCCGCAATACATCCCTCCTGCCCCGGCAGTCAGATAGGCAACCCGCATAATTCAACCAATCAACCTGTGGCACTGGTTTCCAACCGGTGCGACGGGATTTGTGTCACAGTTCCACTACAAACTGTGATATAGCGCATAAAAAATGGCCGCCACAATCGGACGGCCCTCTGGGTAAGCACAGCAGGTTCCATGACAATACATACAGGTGGAACTTGTTCGTAGCATCGTGTGCGATCCATCACAAGAGGGTTGGGTTTGACGGTCGGGTATGAGCCGGCTCGACACTGCCAAGGCACAATCCTTGGGGATCGTGCCTTGACAGTGCCACCCTTTCGATCCTTGGGGATCATGCCTTGACAGTGCCACCCTTTCAATCCTTGGGGTTTGAGTATGCCACCCACTGCACCGGTTGGAAACCGGTGCCACAGGAGAATCA
>CAYXGR010000375.1:0-1627 GCA_964464525.1 uncultured Planctomycetaceae bacterium | reverse complement strand
TCTTGACGTTATCGCCGGCGCCTTCGAATGCGCGACTTCATCCCGATGAACATCAGCGACATCGTGGCGAAACCGAACAGGCTGAAGATGCCGTCGGCACAGGCCTGCTGCGGAACCGGCAGCGGCGGCGCCTCGTCGCCGATGACGGTTTCGACCTTGCACGTGTAGGTATATTCGAAAGGCTGCTCGGGATTGTCCGCGTTCTCGAATTGTCCCGTGCCGCCCCAGGTCATCTGAACATTCCGCGCCGCGGCCGCGCCCCCAACCACCGTCCCCTTGGAAACCGCGGGAAAGATGACCGGCGTGACAAAACCGAAAAAGCTGAGATCGTTTTCAAATGTGATCTCATACTCGTCTACTGTCTCGAACGTGCGCGTCGTCGCGTCGTAGGTTCCCTCGGACTGGTTGATCCGAACGCCGATGCGACCGGTCGTAATGCCCAGTGGCAGAGTCAACGACTCGATCTGCTGGTTGTAGTCCAGGAACCGCGCCGTCCCCGCCTCCTCGTCGATCTCCAGTTGAAATCGCGTATAGAAAACGTTCGAAGTGGAGTCAAACCCCAGCGAGGGGAAGGACAGGGTGAAATCGGTGGTGACATTACCGTCCTCGAAGGCGTTGAGGGTCTTCGGCTCCGCGCCGGCACTGTCCGTCCAAACCAGGCCGCCGATCAACCCGGCGATGCACGTTAAGACACAAGAGTGAAGCTTCATCTTCAAAGGCTCCTTTGAAATAGGGTGTCCTGCCGCCCGATGCCTCGCCATGCCCGCGACGACTTTCTCTCCGTGGAAACACATTCCCGTTCCCATGTGGAACGGTGTGAGTATAAACTATTTTCTCGCGGATTGCGCTCCAAAGCAATAGATTACACCATCCTCGGTCCCGATGACCAGCCTTCCGGCCGCCACGGCGGGCGAGGCGCTGATCGGCGCCCCGGCCTCAAACCGCCAGATTTCGTGCCCATCAGCCGCATTCACGCCGTACAGGTTCCCATCCGACGATCCGAAATAAACCGTCCCGCCCGCCACCACCGCCGATGAATCGATGCGACCCTTGGCCCGGAACGCCCAGATTTCCTTGCCGGTCATCGCGTCCAGCGCGTGCATAACGCGATCCCGGCCCCCGATGAACACTCGGCGCTCCGTTACGGCGGCGGAGGCGTGGAAGGGGAACTTCCGCTCCGGATCGTAGTGCCAGATCGCCTTCCCTGTCTTCCAGTTGGCGCAAAGAACCCGGTTGCCCAGCGTTCCGAGATAGACCCGCGCGCCACGAATGACCGCCGAGGAGGCGGTCTGTGCCCCGACCTCCAGTGCCCGTGCCTGCTTTCCATCCCGGATGCGGATGATCCGGATCTGCCCATCGCAGCCGGCGGAGATGGCGTGGCCCTCCGCGATGCCCGGCGTCCCATGGACCTGTGCCTCGGTCTCGAACTTCCAGTGCACCCGGCCGTCCCTCGCATTCAGGCAATAGATGCGACCGTCGTAGCTCCCGAAGATCAGCCGATCGCCGCTGATGTTGGCGGAGGACACAATCTCTCCCTCGGCGGTGAACGACCACTTTTGCTTTCCGGTCGCGGCATTGAGTGCCCTGAAGACGCCGATCTCGTCGCCGAAATAGACAACCCCGTTCC
>CAYXGR010000374.1:0-3453 GCA_964464525.1 uncultured Planctomycetaceae bacterium | reverse complement strand
TCCGCGGATTCTCTTGCCGGCTTCAGCCGGCAGTTTTTTTGTTTGCCACCGACTTGAGTCGGTGGTTCAAGGCACAGCAGAGCACCATCAGCCGGCTTTAGCCGGGCTTTCATGATTCGTTCCCGGCTAGGTCGGGATCCCATTGCTCCGCCCAAACTGTCATGGACCCGAGCAACATCTCTATGGAAGCGACCCACGGCATGCTTGCCCGTCACGATAAGGCTGTGACGTGTAAGCATGGCACCCGGCAATTGAACAATCCATCAACGGCTTTCGTCAATCCGAAATCCAAAAATTGTTGGGTGCCACCGGCAAGCTCTGCTTGCCGGTGCTGAATCCCGAAGGAGCGACAGAACAAAGCACGGGTTTTGTGATTGCCGATAATATATTGTATCGTGGATTGGGGACTTCAGACTGGGAATCCCCTCGATTCGCTCTCGATGGATAACATGGCTATACTGGTATCGGTTGGCCGAGATTCCTTCACCTCGCAAGCGGGGGCATCACGCGTGATTCATCAACACACTTCCCGATTAGCCCATCGCTATCTGTCCATCCCGGCCGTACTGATCGGGATATTCATCGCGGGGTGCGACAGCGCGGCCATGAACGGCCTTCCCGCCCCGAATCCCGGTCCGACCGGAGCCGAACCCACATTCATCATGGGAACGGCCGGCAACATGAACACCGGCGATCCCGCCGCCCTCGCCACAGTCCTCGAACAACTCTCGCTCGAGCGTCTCAACCGTGCCCGACTCCGACCCGGCATGGAGGCCGCCGCCGGCGGAATCGCCATCGACGAAGGCCTCCCCCCCGGCGAGTTGAACGTCACCCCCAAACAGCCATTGGCCATGAACCCGACGCTGCACTTGTCTGCGCTCGGTCACAGCCGGGATATGCTCGACCGTGATTACTTCGCCCATGTATCGCCGGAGGGCCTCAGTCCATTCGATCGCATGCAGAATGCCGGCTACCTCTTCGTCCATGCCGGCGAAAATCTCGCCTGGCGCGGGACGACCGGAACACTCGATCCCGTTCGCACGGTCGAGACTCAACACCGCGACCTGTTTGTCGACGAGGGCATCGATGGCCGGGGCCATCGTGTCACGATGTTGAATCCGAACCTTCGAGAGGTCGGCATCGCCATCGTCCGCGGCAGCTTCACCGACGAGACCGGCATGGTCTATACCGATTCGATCATGCAGACGCAGGACTTCGGCGCCACACCGTTCGGAAGCACCTTCGTGCTGGGCGTGGTCTATCACGACAACAACGCCAACAACCAATACGACGCCGGAGAGGGAGTCTCGGGCACGAGTGTGAGCCTGGAAGACGTGAGCAAAACCACCAACGAGGCGGGCGGCTATTCATTCGAAGTCGGGAGTCCCGGAACCTATACGCTGAGCTTCTCCAACCGACGCGAAAGAGTGGTCGTGGTGATTGAACCAGGCGATCCGAACATCAAGATCGACCTGATAGACGCCAACCGAATCGTGGTCAATCTGGGACTCGGCATGTTGAAATGAAAAGCGAATAGCAAGAAATCAGAGCCACGCCCACAAGAATCAGAGCCGCGCCCACCAGAATCAGAGCCGCGCCCACCAGAATCAGAGCCGCGCCCGTGAGGAAGCGGTCATCGTTCGACCAACAAATTCCACTCCCAATCCGAGCCCCGAGCGCCAGCGAGCGGGAACATCAAGAGCACCCATAGGAAGCAATAAAACGATCGCCCCAGTAGGATTGTTTTTGTTGTTGTCGTTGTTGTCGTTGTTGTTGTTTTGTAGCTTTTGTTATTTTGACTTTTTGACTTTTTGACGTTTTGACGTTTCGACGTTTCTATTTCTCAACCCTCTTGCTCTTCTTGCGTTTCTTCGTTTCCCTCTCAACCCACTTCGTGTTTTCCTTGATCTCGTCTTCATCCGTGATCGGGACCAGTTTATCCACGACATCGGGGTCGTAGCGCATCCGCCGAAGGAAAAACTCCTCGTCCTTCACCGCCTCATCACGAGAAACGTTCGAGCCCACCCAGGATTCCCAGTTCTTTTCAAGACGTGACTGATCCTCTTCGGAAAACGCCAGCGCCCACGCACGCATGCCGTCTCCTTTCCAGGTTTGTTGCCGATCCACGCCGACCCGGGCGGAGAGATCGAAGACCGCCCGAAAGTCCTTTCGGCCCTTCACCCCGCCGGTCATCATATAGGCACACAGCGACCAGGCCTGGGCATAATTCAGAAAGCCCTGTTGCGATGTCATATCCTTGTGCCACGAGGCCGGATCGATCTTCCAGACGTAGTCAAATTCCTTCCACTTGTCGGTCTCGTAAATCCGCCGGATGACAGGGGCATAGCGGCCCCGATCGGGAATCTTGGCGATGTTTTCATCAACGGACTTGTCGAAATTCCAATACTCAAACACCGAGGCGTGCCCCTCGTTGAACCAGCGCGGGCAGTCGATCGGCAACCCCAGTCCGCCAAACCTCGGATCCCCCTTCATGCCCAGCCGCAATTGTAGCTCCATGTGGGCCGCCTCGTGCTTGAGCGTGCCCTTGGGCCACTTGGAGAACTCTCTAATGCCACCGGTGAACTGCTGCAGGCGATAGTCCCGGGCCTTCCAGGACGGGAGCCGGTCATTCTTCAACCGTGCGAACGACATGAAGAAGCCCCCGCTGCCCGGCGAACCGCCGTTCTCCATATAGGTCTTGCGATCGGCGAAGACGATAACCTCGACGGGAGTCTTCAGGTCCGGCTTGATCCCGAGAAACTTCTTGTAGGCAGCGCCGTATTCGCGATGCAACATCTCCATGTACATCGCCGTTTCGGCGGTGAACTCCCGGTCGATGTCGGTGCGGACGATGAACGGATGCCCCATATAGGTCCACATCCGAATCTTCTCGCCGCCCTTCGAGATCACGCCCCCCGAAAAGTCGCCCTTCTTGTCCTGCTTGATATGCTTGAGCATCCGCGCGTAGCGTTTGTCATACTTCTCTTTGCTCTCGTTGCGGCGCTGTCCCCAACGAATCCGTCTCTTATTCTTGCGCGATTTCCGGGCCTTCTTCTTGCGCTTCTTTTTCTTCTTTTTGTCCCGGCTTTTCGGCTTCGGCGCCTCGTCCAGAAATTGAGACGGAGGGACGACCGTGGCGGGTCCACCCGCCGCAAACACCCCCACCGGCCACAGAAAGGCCGAGATCAGCAGTCCAATGAGCAAACGCACGATCGTCCGAGTGGATGATACAGACATGAGCATGACCCTCGACTCAAGGTAGGGAGAGACGTTCACCAATAACGACGCCTCACCGCGCGGTGATTCCCGTATGACTTCCAACCATTCTAACCTTATAGGAACCTGTTATGCAATCCCATACCCATCCGAGCCGTAGGATGGGGCCAACGACAGAATCGGCGGATTCCATGCCGGCTTCAGCCGGACAGTTTTCGTTTGCCATCGACTTCAGTC
>CAYXGR010000373.1:1964-3470 GCA_964464525.1 uncultured Planctomycetaceae bacterium | reverse complement strand
CCCGCCACTACAAGGGCAACGTGATCAAGGCCACGGACTTTGTCAGCCTCAAGAAATACTACAAGAAGAACGTGATCAAGGCCTACGGCATGGGGGCTCCTCGGCCGGATCTTCCCCCCGATGTCCCCGGCGGCGATCTTCCCGTTGAGGGCGGCATTAAGCTGCCGGAGCCGGTCATTCCGGACATCTGGAGGGCCCTGCCGGCGCAAGGTCGGCTCATGGCCGCGCGGGCTGCCAGTCTGGACGCCCAGCGGAGGCTTGTCGAACGGATCAAGGGGCTGCGATTGACCAGTGACACACTCGTCCGCGACTTCGTTGCCGAGTCCGATGTCATCACGGCCGAGGCGAAATCGACGCTGGTCGGTGCCCACGAAGTCGGCAGGCCCTACTATCACCACGACGAACTGATCGTCGAGGTGACCTATGAGGTACCGATCGAGTCCGTGATCACCACGATCAAGACGCTCCACAAGCGCCACTACAAGGGCGATCGTGTCAAGGCGATGGACATCGAGAAGGTCACCCAGACCCTTCGCAAGCGAAAGTTCCAGGCAATCGGCATGGGTGTGCCGCCGCCGGCGCTCGTCAAGCGAGTCGCTGCCCGGCTGAATATCCCGACTTGGACGGGTGACAAGATCAAGGCCGAGGGACAGGGCGTCCCGCCGGCCGACAAGACCGGCACGCCGCAGGGCAAGCTGATGGCCGCCCGCGCGGCGGAGCTTGACGCCAAGCGCCGACTCGCCGAGGAGGTCATGGGTTTCCAGATCGACTCGAGCACAGTGGTTCGCGATTTCGTCACCCAGCACGACGAGATCAACTCGCAATTGAATACGTATATTCAGGGTTCCTACGTCGTCTCGACCACCTACGATTCGGAGGGTACGGCCACGGTCGTCGTCGAGATGCCGGCGATGCAGGTCTGGCAGGTGGTGCAGACCTACGTCCGCATCCAGCGGATGTAATCCGAGCCCCGAGCGCAAGCGAGTGGGACAATCAGATGTGTGCCACTGCTTCAAGCAGTGCTTTTCGTCGAGGCGTAGCCGCAGGATGGGGCATCCGACCCATCTGTTGAACCTGTAGGGTGGGCATTGCCCACCATTTTATGTTGAAAACCGCAGGTGTCGGTTGGATCGGTCATCCAATCCATCTGCTGAACAACAACGGAGTGACACCATGTTTCGAAAATTGTATACCCTCGTCTTCGCGCTGGCCTTCACCGTCTGCATCACGGGCTGTGCCGAGGACAGCCACGAAGTCACCGAGAAGTCCGAGACGACGACCGAATCGACGCCGACGGACGTGTCTCCCGGCAGCATGATCGTCGAATAGCCCGGTATATCTCCCATTCCTGGAAGGGTGGGGAAACCTTCTCGACGCACTGCTTGAAGCAGTGGCTCGCAGTTATGCGATTTCGGTGTTGGGCATGCTTACCCGTCCCGATGAGGCCGGGCCGTGTAGGCATGGCACCCGGCATGCTTACCCGTCCCGATGAGGCCGGGCCGTGTA
>CAYXGR010000373.1:0-1864 GCA_964464525.1 uncultured Planctomycetaceae bacterium | reverse complement strand
GCATGGCACCCGGCACATCGATGCACTGCTTCAAGCAGGGGTGCGGATATCATGAGAATCCTGCTTGTTTGTCTCCTGTTCTGCGCCCTTGCCGCGCAGGGTTGCCGAAACGATCAGAAAATGATCGATCGGCACGAGCAGGTTCTCGCCGAAGAGGACGAGTAGCGCCCCATTTTCCATCTACACGGTCTCCATGCTACAATCTTGTGGTCATTCACGTGTTTTGACCGGAGCCTGAAGCGGTATGGAGCAGACACCTGCGCAACAAGATCCCTGGTATGCCGACGGTCTGCGTTTTGCCTGCACCGAGTGCGGCAACTGTTGCACCGGCGGACCGGGCTATGTTTTCGTCAGCGACGAGGAAATCGAGAAGATCGCCGCCCATCTCGGACGCGCCGAGCAGGGTCTGGGCAAGAAATACCTGCGCCGTGTCGGTCGCGCCTACTCGCTCACGGAAGACAAGAAGACCGGCGACTGCTGCTTTCTTGATAAGCTTGAAAACGGTCGGCGTGGCTGCAGCATCTACCCGGTCCGGCCGCTGCAATGCCGAACCTGGCCGTTCTGGAATTGCAATCTGGAGGTGCCGGAGGCCTGGGAGATTTCCGCGAAGGATTGCCCGGGCATGAACACCGGTTCACGATACGACTATGTTCAAATCGAGGTCCGCCGGAAGGCTCGTTGTTGGGAGGATCTGCCCGCATGAGCCGCCCCTATCGCGACATCGTTTTTCACTATGCAGATAGCGACACGTTCGCCGACGGTATGACCCGATTTTATAACGAGGTCGATCGGGCCATCGCCGCCCATGCCCCGCAATGTCAAAACCGAGGTCTCTGCTGTCATTTCGATCGATTCGGACATCGGCTCTATGTCACCACCGCCGAAATGGCCTATTTTGTCCGAGGCCATCGAGCGCGCTGGCGGGCATCGGCGGATCGCGGATCCTGCCCGTTTCAGGTGGACGGCTTGTGCGTGGCACGGGAACACCGACCCCTGGGTTGCCGGATTTTTCACTGTGACCCGGCGGCACAACACTGGCAAAACGCCGAATACGAACGGCATCTGTCGAGGCTGAAGGCCCTTTCGGAGGAGTTCGGCGTGCCTTATTCCTACCGCGAGTGGTTATCGGCGCTGGGGGAGATCGCCCTGGAAGGCGAAAAAACGGACGATGATGCCCATCAGGCGACTTCCAATCCCGTGCGAGACGTTGACCTGACGTCATTAACTGTGATAATATAGAGATGGCTCGACTGCCTGATGTCGAGTTCCTACCGGGTGCAGGGGCACCCCTCGTCGGTCGCTTCAGTGGACGCGACCCGACAACGACTTGGCCTGCCGACGTGATCTGAAATAACAAGGGTTAGAATGATGAGTCTTACAAGAAAACTGATGATGCTCGTATTCACGGTCGCGCTCGCGGCGCCCGTGCTGGGTTGCATGGGGGGCGTAGGTTCCTCGGCGGCGGACAGTCGTCGAACGCTCGCCCGGATCATCGATTACGATACCCGGATGCTGCTGGACGACATTGCCCTGCTGACGCAGACCCACCGCACCCTGCGAACCTCCCGCTGGGTGATCGACTGATCGACCAACGTGTTTTTCGCGATGCGTAGGCTTGTCGAAAGTGAGGCAGCGCCCACTTTTCTCCGGCGTATTCTGAGACCCGTTCCCTGGTCGTCATGTCCAACGAATCCTGGATTCGACTCCTGTCTGTCGCCGAGGCACCACCCGATTCCGCCCGCTTTATCCACGCCGGCGATTGTGATCTTGCTGTTTTTCACCTGTCCGATCCGGATCGATTCGTCATCATCGATAATGGCTGCCCGCATGCCGGCGGCAATCTCTCCGCCGGTGAGATTGCCTG
>CAYXGR010000372.1:0-3473 GCA_964464525.1 uncultured Planctomycetaceae bacterium | reverse complement strand
CCGGAACGCGTAAATTCCTGAAATCGTTCCCGCCACAGGGCACGTTTGTCCAAATTCGATGAACGAGACATGCAAGGCCGCCCGGCTGTAAAGACTACGCGGATCAACACGCACGACAGGCTACCACGCTCGTCAAGAATGGTTTTGGTGGGCGCTTACTATCGGTCACGAATTTCGCCCAACGATATAAACTCCACCGGATAACCCGGTGCGTCGCCCGCAGCCAGGCCGAGGACGGATCCTTCGTAGTGTTTTTTCGTGTCACTTTCCTTTGTTGTACGGATTCCCCACCGTTTCATTGCAGAAAGGATGGGATACCCATTCCGGTTGGTGTGGCACCCGGTTTATTCCCCACTCTTTTCTTTTGAGAAAAGGATGGGGCACCCGCGCTATCCTCCGATGGGTTGGGGATCATCCAGCCTACTCTACTCTGGAAGGTGAGCATTCGACAGCCGAATCCCAATCATGGTTGTGCAAAAGCAACGCCTCCGATTAATCTGAAAGCTGCCATCACAGGATCTCGCATTGAGCCTAAGACGATGTATCATGGTTCACAGCGCGGCCGCAGGCTGCATCGCAGGTGATCGGCATGCTTACCCGACCCCAAAGACCGGGTCGTGTAAGCATGGCACCCGAGATCATATCGCGATTCGTGATGATTCATAGTATCCGTAGTACAAATGAGTAGTATGTTGATAGACCGTCGTCCCGATACGGTCCTGATTTCGAGGGGTGTTATCACATGGACATCGTTGGTTCGGTTTTGATCGTCGAGGACGAGGCAGACATGGCCGACTTGCTCCAGCATAACCTGGAGCGAGAGGGATATCGATGTCTGTGGATTGCGAATGGGGCAGACGGGTTGGCCGAGGCGCGGCGTAACCCGCCCGATCTCTTGATACTGGACCGCATGCTTCCCAGCCTGTCGGGTGATCAGGTTCTTTCGAGGCTGCGTCGTGATCCCAAAACCTCAAATATTCCGGTCCTTATGCTGACAGCCAAGGCCGAGGAGTCCGATGAGCTGGCCGGTTTCACACTGGGTGCGGACGACTACGTCACCAAACCCTTTTCGATGAAGTTACTGCTTGCTCGGATTGATGCGTTGCTACGCCGTAAGTCCACGCTATCTTCGCCAAAGGATGTTCAGAACGTAGGTCCGATCTCACTCAATCAGGGTCGTCGAGAGGTGACACTCGATGGGAAGATCATCTCGCTGACTGCGACTGAGTTTGGGATTCTGTGGGAACTGATCGCTGCACGTGGACGGGTTCTGAGCAGGGGCCAGCTTATCGACGCGGTCCTCGGGGCATCCGCGGTGGTGACCGATCGCACGATCGATGTGCACGTCGCGTCGATGCGAAAGAAGATCGGCCGTGCTGCTTCGATCGTGCAAACCATACGTGGAGTCGGGTACGCATTGCGCCAGGTACCCGAAGAGGAAGTGTGATGCCGAACCCCAAAGGACCGAGCAGACTTCTCTGGAAACTGTTCGTGGGTTATGCCACGTTGACGGTCGTGGCCCTTGCGACCAGTGGCCTGCTCATTGTCCGAGAGCTTGAAGCGTTCCATGCCGATGAGCTGACGGAACACCTTCATGCTCAGGCCATCACTCTGAAAAGTCTGGTACGGGGACAACTGAAGGATGGGCAGACCGAGCGGCTTGATCGGATCGCGAAGGAGGTTGGGGGGCATGAGGCGAATGGTCTTCGGGTAACGATTGTTTCCACCGATGGTACCGTATTAGGCGATTCTCAGGCCGACATCTCGCATATGGATTCGCATCACGACCGAGAGGAAATCCAGGCCGCTGTTGAAAAGGGCTGGGGGGAGAGTACGCGGTGGTCTGACACGCTTGGACGTCGGCTGAAGTACGTCGCGGTTCGGGTTGGATCCCGGGATGATCCCGAAGGGGTTGTTCGGGTTGCCTTGGCCGAGTCAACAATCGGAACCCGGACCCATGCCATCCGCAGGATGATCTGGACCATTGTGATTGTGGCCATGGCGGCTACCGGCGTTTTTTCCCTCGTCCTTACCCGGCTGTGGACCCTACCGATCCGGCGTATCACACAAATTGCGTCGCGTCTGTCCCATGGCGATTTGTCTGCCCGGGTCGTCGTCCGCGGGTCGGACGAGTTGGCCTGTCTTGCTCGATCCATCAACGAGGTGGGGGATCACCTGGATACACACATCAGCACAATCGATGGTCAGCGGCGAACCCTCGAGGCGCTGCTGGACCAATTGGAAGAAGGGGTGGTCGTTGCGGGACCGGACGGGAAGATCATCCTGTCCAACCCTGCCACGGCTCGATTACTCCAGCCTGTTGAGGATGCGCGATCGGTTGCACGATCGTGGGTGGGCAGACCCATCGAACAGTGTGTTCCCCAGCACGATTTGCAGCGACTGCTGCTGGGGTGGGAACCCAGGCAGGTGGCGGAAGCGTCCGTTGATGAGCAATCGTCTATTGTCTCCGGGCATGACGGTCGATCGGCCAGAGAGATTCGACTCGATCTTCGCCGAAACGGCGGCACCATCACGTTATTGGCCCGCGGTTCGGACATTGAGATCCCTCCCCGCATGGTCAAGGATGGCAGCGACGGCGGTTCCGGCAAAGTGCTGATGGGTCGGATTCTGGCACTCACGGACATCACCGATATCGCCCGCACGATGCAGATGAAAACTGATTTTGTAGCGAATGCTTCGCACGAGCTGCGCACTCCGTTGACTGCGATCCGCGCGGCGGTAGAGACTTTGATGAACGCTGACACCGGGGAAGACGTGGCATCAACGAAACGATTTCTCCGGATCATTGAACGACACAGTGGACGTCTGGAGGCATTGGTCGCCGACCTGCTCGCGCTGTCTCGGGTGGAATCGACAACCCGGGATCCGAAATCTTCCGTCATTGACGTCCAACAATTCCGCAGCGAACTGAGCGAGAAGTGGGCAGACCGTATCCGCGATAAGGGGCTTCAATGGGACTGCACGCTTTCATCGAACCTTCGAGAAATGACCGCCGATGTGGATCTCGTCAGACTGGTGCTCGACAATCTGATCGAGAACGCCATCAAGTTCACGGATTCCGGTGGGCGTGTCACCGCTGCGTTCAAACGAGAGGGCGACACGATCATCATCGAAGTTATCGACGAGGGCTGCGGAATCCCGACCCATGAGCAAGGCCGCGTGTTCGAGCGATTTTACCAGGTCGCGGGTGCCCGTTCAGAAGCCGAGAGAACCGGGGTTGAAAGTCGCGGAACGGGTCTGGGGCTGGCGATCGTTCAGCACGCCGTCGCCTCGATGAATGGCAGTGTTTCCCTGAACAGCGAGGTCGGATCGGGTACTCAGGTGACTGTCACCATCCCGCAAATATCGTGACTGGAGGAAAGGGGGCGTGCCTGCATGCTAAATTCATCCCGCGAATACATCTCGCCTGATCAGCCCAATCGAATCGGATAATTTAACACAATCTTAACACA
>CAYXGR010000371.1:0-3499 GCA_964464525.1 uncultured Planctomycetaceae bacterium | reverse complement strand
GCGCCGTCGGGATGGATCACAACAATTTATTTCGATCGCATTTATGGCTCGAACACACTGCATTTTAGGCACCGCCGGGCATATCGATCACGGTAAATCAGCCCTCGTCAAGGCCCTGACCGGGACCGATCCGGATCGGCTGGCGGAGGAGCAGTCCCGGGGGATGACCATCGTTCTCGGATTCGCTCGGCTGGACCTGCCGGTCGAGGGTGACGCCAGGATCGGTGAAGGTTCCGCCGATCGGAGCGGCTCGGCGATGCAGGTTGGCATCGTCGATGTGCCCGGTCACGAGCGGTTCATCCGCACCATGGTCGCGGGGGCGACGGGGATCGACCTGGGCCTGCTGGTGGTGGCGGTGGACGACGGGATCATGCCGCAGACGCGGGAACACGTGGAAATTCTGGATCTGCTGGGGGTCACGACCGGACTGATCGCGATCACCAAGGCGGACCTGGCGCACGATCAGCGGATCGAGGAAGTGCGGCGTGAAATCGCGGAACTGGTGGGGGCGACGGGCCTCCGGGAATGGCCGGTCATCGTGACGTCGGCCCGGTCGGGGATCGGGCTCGACGAGATTCGATCGACGGTGCGAAATCTGGTCGAACAGTTGCCGCCGCGACGGGAAGGATCCATCTTCCGGCTGGCGATCGACCGGGTGTTTACCATTAAGGGACGGGGAACGGTTGTGACGGGCTCGGTGCTATCGGGACGGGCCACGGCCGGGCTGACGATGGATCTACAACCGGGAGGCCTGGGCTGCAAGGTTCGCGGGGTGCAGTCTCACGGATCGGATGTGGACGGCGTTGCGGGTGGACAGCGGGCGGCGTTGAACCTGACGGGCATCGACCGGGAGGCCATCGAGCGAGGGATGGAACTGGCGACGCCGGGTTTTCTGACGAGAACCCGATATGTGGAGGGCCGCGTGCGGATCCTGCCGCGCGTCGAAAAGGCGTTTGAATCGCACCGACACGTTCGCGTCTCCATGGGAACCTGCGAGGCGATGGCCGTGCTGGTGGTGATCGGGGGGAGTCGGATCGAGCCCGGCGGAGATGCGCTGGTACAGCTCCGGTTTGCCAAACCGATTGTCGCGGCGTATGGACAGCGGTTCATTCTTCGCAACGAGTCGTCGCATGCGACGATCGGGGGTGGGCTGGTTGTGCGGCCGGTCTCAACGCGAGTGCGACCGCATCATCCGGAGACGATTCGGGCCGTGGAACGTGCGGAGTCTGCCGATGCCTACGTTCGTTTCGGCGAGGCGGTTCGACGGGCGGGGTTCGCACGTGTTCGATCAGAGCGGTTGGCATGTGAGGCGGGGATCGAGCCGGGCGAGATTGAGGCATTGCGGGATCGACTCGAAGGCGAGGGGCTGCTAACGACGATCGGAGACTGCCCGGTTCATCGAGAGACGCTCGCGGCGACGTGCCGCCGGGTACTGGGTTATCTCGAGCGGCATCATCGGAACCGGCCCAGCGAGCCGGGGGTGTCGCGAGATCGAACTGTTGGATGGATCGAGGCGTGGACGGCGCCGGGGCTGGGCCGGGCGATCCTGGATCACCTGATCGACGAATCACTGGTTAAGTCCACCGGACCCTACGTGGCCCATCATGCGTTTCGACCGGCGCTGTCGGCGGAGGATGCGGCACTGGTCGAACAGTTGGTGGCGGAAATCTCCTCGGCAGAGTTTGATCCGCCGGAATGGTCCAAGCTGAAGACTGTGCAGCCATTGACGAAGCCGCGTGCGAAGGGGCTGGTTGACCTGGCAAAGATTGAGCCGAGGCTGGTCTCGTTTGCGTCGGGGCGTTATATCTCCGTGTCGTCAATGGATCGATTCAAACGGGTGGTCGGGGAACTGGGAATCGACGGTCGTCGTTTCAAGCTGGCGGATGTGCGGGATGCCGTGGGTCAGAGTCGACGCGTGGTGCAGCCGCTGCTGGAGCATTTGGATCGGGTGAAGTTCACCAAGCGTGTCGGCGACGAGCGGATTTTACTGTAATGACACGGTCCGTGTGCCACTGCTTCAAGCAGTGCATCCGCGAGTGTTGAGCCACGGACTTCCAGTCCGTGCGGCCGTTCATCCACCAGCAGCATTTGATTGGGAGAAATCGTCCATGGCGACACCCACTGACAATTCCAAAGCTTCGGATCGGTCCAATACCGATCTGTTCGCCCGAATTCCGTCGATGACGGTGCTTCTTCAGGCGGCGGAATCAGACGCGGATCTACGTGACCAACCACACGCGGTGGTAGCGGCGGCCTTGCGCGAGGCCGTGGCCGACCTGCGCGATCGGATCCGAACCGGAAAGGCCAATGAAGCCGATTGCACGACGGAGGCGGTCAACGCGCGGGCCTGCGGGGTGTTGAAGACCCGCGGCGCGGACCGGCTCCGGCGGGTCATCAACACTACGGGCGTCATTTTACACACCGGCCTCGGCCGCAGCGTGCTGCCGGAGGCGGCCGTCGAGCGGATCGAGCAAGTCGCCGCCGGCTATTGCAGCCTGGAGATCGACCTGTCCACGGGCAAGCGCGGCCGGCGCGGGGAGTACGTCGAGCGGCTCCTCCGCGAACTGACCGGGGCCGAGGCGGCGCTGGTCGTCAACAACAATGCCGCCGCGACGATGCTGGCCCTGCGCGGGCTGGCCGGTGGGCGTGAGGTGATCGTGTCGCGCGGGCAACTGATCGAGATCGGCGGTTCGTTTCGGCTGCCGGAGGTCATGACCGCCGGAGGTGCGGTGCTCCGCGAGGTGGGCACGACGAATAAGACACACCTGCGCGACTACGCGGGTGCGATCGGCCCGGACACGGCGATGATCATGCACGTGCATACGAGCAACTATCGCGTAGTCGGGTTTTCAGAGTGTCCGGCGGCGGCGGAGCTGGTCGAACTCGCCCATGAGCACGGGCTGCTCATGTTCGACGACCTGGGCAGCGGGGCCTTGCTGGAAGACGACCTTTGGCAGTCGGCGAACGAGCCGACGGTCGTCGAAGCGCTCCGCGCGGGGGCGGATGTCGTCTCCTTCAGCGGCGACAAGCTGCTCGGCGGGCCGCAGGCGGGCATCCTCCTCGGCAGACGGGAGACGATCGACCGGTTGCGGGGGGATCCGATGGCCCGGGCGTTGCGGGTAGACAAACTGACGCTCGCCGCGCTGGAGGCGGTTCTGGCACTCTACCACGATCCGGATCGGGCGAAGCGGGAGATTCCCATCCTCGCGTCACTGAGCGAACCGATGTCGTCGCTTGAAGCGCGGGCTGAGGTTCTGAAGACTCGGCTGCAAGCAGCCCTACCGTCGGATGTGTTCAGCATAAAACAGGACGAAAGTTTCGCCGGCGGCGGCTCGTTACCCGCCTGGCCCTTCCCGACGGCGGTGGTTTGTTGGGAACCGAGCGGTGATATATCTGTTGACGAATTGACCCGTCGCCTGCGCCTCCGCGATCCGGCCATCCTCTGCCGGATCAAGGAGAAAGCGATCTATTTCGATCTTCGAACGATCGCCGAGGGGGA
>CAYXGR010000370.1:1770-3513 GCA_964464525.1 uncultured Planctomycetaceae bacterium | reverse complement strand
GGATGCGATTCAGCAGGGCCGGCAGATTGACCGTCGCGATGCCCGACCAGGTGTCGGCTGCCGCGTAGGGGATAAAGAGGGTGTCGCCCCGGATCATCCCTCCGCATGAATAGACCACGTTGGGGACGTAGCCGTCGCGCTCCGACTCGTCGGGCACGAGCAGGGGTTCATCGAGTATGCCGATGACTCGTGAGGGTTTTTCCAGGTCCAGCAGGATGGCCCCGACGCAATACTGGCGCACG
Organism: uncultured Planctomycetaceae bacterium; assembly: GCA_964464525.1. Lineage (GTDB taxonomy): Bacteria > Planctomycetota > Phycisphaerae > UBA1845 > UTPLA1 > CAYXGR01. The sequence goes on along the minus strand of CAYXGR010000370.1, from coordinate 3,271 downwards.
GCGCCGACGCCGTGGGTCAGGAGCAGCCAGCCCGCCTCGGTTTCGAGCGGTGAACCGCAGTTGCCCACCTGTACGAACTCCCATGTTCGCCGCCGCCAGTCCAGCTTGCGGGCCTCGTTCCAGAAGTGCGGATTGTCCGAATCCATCACGTACAAATGCTCGCCGTCCAGACGCGAGAGCATGTAGTAGGCGTCGTTGATCTTTCGGGGGAAGAGGGCCATCCCCTTGTTTTGCACGCATCGCCCGTTCAGCGTGATGATCCTGAAGTGTTGGAAGTCCTCTGTCTCGATGAGCTGCGGGAGGATTGTGAATCCGTTGTAGGCCGTGTATGTCGCGTAATATGTTTGGCTTCCGTCTTTATGCGTGAACAGTACGAACCGCGCGTCCTCGATCCCTCGGCTTTCGTTCTCCGTGACCGGAAAGATGATCCGTTCCGACAATTCCACGTCTGAGGTGAAGCGCAGGGAATAATTCGAGTGGGCCAGCCAGCGAACCTTGTCCGCCTCTTCGTCGAAGTGCGGATCCTCGCCGCGTTCCGCGCGGATCCCCGCGATTGCCGTTTCGATATCCTTGAACGTGAAGGTATCCCCCAGCCGATCCAGAATCGCCTGGCAGTTGTCGTCATAGGCCGCCATCTCGATCAACTTCAGGAAAAACGGGTGCTTCGCGTAGCGCTTGTCCTCGTGCGGTTTTTCGGCCAGGGCATACGGCGAGACCGGATCGAGCGTGACGTGATCGGCGGCGTCGATGACGCCACTGCGGAACTCGATCGAGGAGATGTGCCCCTCGCCGCAGGCGCGAAGGCTTATGACGAACCGCGTCTCGTCCGACGAAAGGCCGCCCTGATCGGGATGGAGCACGATCGATGGATTGAACAAGGCGACGGACTCGATCGAGTATTCCATCGTGAAGAAGGCGCCGATCAACAGGCGCCGTTCTCGGGAGAGATCCCGTCCATTATTCATCGCGCCGGAAACGGCCTCGTAGTGGGACTGAAAGACCCGCTCCAGATGCTTGTGACGGGCGCCGAAGTCCTTCATGACGTGGTTCAGCTTGTTCGAGACGGCCTGCTCATCCAATGCCAGCACTTTCTCGGCGATGGCCCGGACACGGTCGGCGTCGCCGGGGACGAACAGGCGCGCGATCACGCGTCGGGGATCCGCTTTCAGCCGAATCGGCAGCTTGGTTGCTGTCATGGGGAGACTGTTATTCTTCACGGGTGATCTCTCTTTGGCGAGAAATGACTGACTCGGAACTTCCGGTGGGCCGCTCCTGGATTCATCGGCATCCCTGCCCGATCGGCGATACCTGTTCACCAACAGGTTCAATACCCGCTTGGGTGCTCCATCCTTTTCTCAAAAGGAAGGGTGGGGAATGAGTCCCGCTCGGAGGCCCGTGATTCCCCAACCTTTGCAGGGCAAAGGATGGGGCACCCAGCATCCAGGGCATGCTTACCCGACCCAAAAGGCCGGGTCGTGTAAGCATGGCACCCGGCACCCGG
>CAYXGR010000370.1:0-1670 GCA_964464525.1 uncultured Planctomycetaceae bacterium | reverse complement strand
CTGACGCTTGGGCATGCCACCCGACCGCGCTGACGCTTGGGCATGCCACCCGACCGCGCTGACGCTTGGGCATGCCACCCGACCAAAGGATGGGGCACCCAGGGCATGCCACCCGGTGGGCTCAGTGCCCGCCGTGGATCGACTTGCCAAACATTGCTTCCGCCGCCTCCGCCAGGGTCTCGCTCGTCGCCGGATGGGGATGGATCGACGCGCTGATGTCTTCCGCGACCGCAGCCATCTCGATCGCGAGAACGCCCTCGGCGATGAGATCGCCCGCGTGGGCGCCGACGATGCCGACGCCGAGCACCCGCTGTGTCGCGGCATCGAAGATCATCTTTGTCAGGCCTTCCGTTCGCCCCATCGAGACCGCCCGGCCCGAGGCCGCCCATGGAAACTTTGTCACCCGGATATCCAACCCCTGGGCCCTGGCCTCCGCTTCGGTCAGACCGCACCAGGCCACCTCGGGATCGGTATAGACGACCGCCGGGATGCACGCCGGATCGAACACGGCGGGCTTGCCGGCGATGACGTCGGCCACGACCTTTCCCTCTCGCATCGCCTTGTGGGCCAGCATGGGATTTCCCGCCACGTCGCCGATCGCGAAGACGCGCTTCTGGCTGGTCTGACGCCGGTCATCGACGACGATGAAACCGCCGTCGTCCACGCTCACTTTTGTCTTCTCCAGGCCAAGCTCATCCGTGTTGGGACGCCTGCCGACCGAGACCAGGATTCGGTCGAATGTTTCCGTCTGTTTCTTCCCGCCTGCTGCATAGGTGGCCGCGATGGCCGATCCGCGCTTTTCGGCGCCCTTGAAAGAGGCCGAGGTGTGAATCGCCTTCATCTGCTTGCTCAGCTTGGCCACGAGCGGCTTGGCGAGATCCGGATCCAGACCGTTCAGGATTCCCTCCAGGGCCTCGACGACCGTAACCTCGCTGCCCAATGCCGCGTAGACCTGACCGATCTCCAGGCCGATGTAGCCGCCGCCGATGATCAGCAATCGCTCGGGCACCTCCGAAACCTTGAGGGCATCCGCCGCGTTCCAGCACAAGTCTCGAGGCAGGATCGACTCCGGCAGCATCTTCGCCCGCGAACCGGTCGCGATGATGCAGTGTCGAAACTTGACCCGCACGGGTTCGTCGCCCTCGATGCGAACGATCCGCGCGCTCTCGAAGGCGGCGTGGCCATTGAAATATTCGACCTTCCGGGCCTTCAACAGCGACTTCACACCGCTCGACAGCTTGCGGATGATCCCGTTCTTCCAACTGCGGAGCTTGTCGATGTCGGTCTTCGGATCGGAGAAGGTGATACCGAAGGACTCGGCATGGCGGGCGTGGTCGATGATGCCCGCGACGTGCAGCAGGGCCTTGCTGGGAATACAGCCCTCTCGCAGGCAGACACCGCCGGGCACCTTTGCCTCCTCGACCAGGGCGGTCTGAATACCGGCATCGGCCGCCGCGAGGGCCGCGACATAGCCGCCGGGACCGCCGCCGATGACCAACAATTCCATTTCCTGAACAAACTCACCGACAACCATATGGGTTCCCTCTGATTCTGATTGCCCGCGCATGGCTGCTGCTTCGGGCGTGGGTGATTCCGGATGCTTTAAGACCGGGCCCATCGGGCGGCACGGCACAGGCGCGGATTCTAGTGAGAATCGATCGGGCATGCCA
>CAYXGR010000369.1:0-3521 GCA_964464525.1 uncultured Planctomycetaceae bacterium | reverse complement strand
GAGCAGGCCGAATGTCAGGATTGTCGGGCGGCCGCTGATATTGAATCGAGCCTTGAACCGCTCCGATTCACCGAAGGGCACATCGGGCACCCCGTGGGGAACGACGCAGATGGCGCCGGCATCGACGTCATAGACATCCGTCAGGATTTCCCGCGCCTTTTCGGCCATCACGATGACGCGTGTACTGCGGCGGCAGATCTGACGAAGAACCTCCGCCTGTTTCGGCTCGGGCTTCGAGAGGATCGTATGCAGCGTCGAGACCAGCGGCTTCTCCAGCCGGTCAAGCAGTTCCAGCAGGGCATCCCCCCACTCGCCGCCAAACAGGCCGTATTCATGCTGAAGCGAGACGAGATCGACCATGCTGTTGTTGATGATCTCGGCGGCGTCGCGATAGTCCTGCCGACGATGCTGGTTGATGCGAAGTGCCACCTCGGGGCCGTAGGTATAGCCCTCCGGCCGATCGTCCATCGCCGCGACCACCACGTCCCGCGCCTCGGAAAGCGGGCGACCATAAACATCCCGCGCGATCGCCGTCGCCAGATCATGGGAATAGATCCCAATCCCGCATTTCCGCGGAACGTAAGAGCCGATCAGAGCGACAACATTGTGGGGTGGAGAAGCCAAGCGATAGAATCCCATGTCATTGCATTGAATTGATCGAATAAACCACCCATTCTACATGTTTTCAGAAAAATGACCATCCAGGGTGAAGGGTAGAGTATTGGGTGCCATGCTTACACGTCCCGGCCGTATCGGGATGGGTAAGCATGCCGGACGCCAAGCAACGTAGGGTCCGCTGTGCGGACCAAATCACCGGGCGCAGCAAATAGAATGGGGCATCAGACCCATCGGTTGATCGCACGACCCGCGTGGCATGGCCAAGCAAAGCGCGGCCATGCCGGGTGCCATGCTTACACGTCCCGGCCGTATCGGGATGGGTAAGCATGCCGGACACAGACCACCACCCACGGAAAGGTCGGCTTCAGCCGACCAGCGTTTGCCACCGACTTCAGTCGGTGGTTCAGGGCGATCGAAGAATAGATCAGCCGGCTTCAGCCGGGCTTTCAAGATTCGCCCCAGCCGGGCGTTCACGATTCGATATACCTGAATGGTTTCACAATCAGACAGCCCCGTTCACGGGGCTTTCCCGCTAAAAGCGGGCTTCAGACCGGTCCCTCTGGGGCCGGTAGCGAGAACCTATACCCATCAACGTGAGCCCGTTTCAACGGGCTTCAGGTTCAACCCACCCAACGACGATCGAGTCAGACCCATCGGCTGATAGTGACGGAAGCCACACTCACCCGTCCCGGTCTCAACACGTCGGAAGCCCCCCTACCAACCAGAGCACCAATGCTCTCATATCTTGCTGTTGTTATTGTTTCTGTTTTTGTTGTTGTCGTTTTTATTTTGACTTTTTGACGTTTCGACGTTTATCCCCGTTTCGTCCACCGGTCCAACCACTCAATCACGGTCTCATGCCATTGAATACTGTTCGTAGGCTTCAAAACCCAGTGACTCTCATCGGGATAGTACAAAAACCGGCTGGGAATACCCATCCGTTGCAGAACGGTAAACGTGGACATCCCCTGAGTATCCACCACACGATAGTCCCGACCCCCATGAATCACCAGCATCGGCGTCTTCCAGTTCTTCACGAAATTGATCGGATTGTGCGCTTCGTACCCCGCCGCGTTGTCCCACGGCGTCCCCCGATGGTCCCACTCCGGAAACCAGAGTTCCTCGGTATCGAAGTAGGCCATCCGTTCGTCTAAATTCCCATCATGATTGACGAGGCAGCGGAACCGATCGGGCCAGTTCCCCTCGATCCAATTAATCATGTAGCCGCCGAAAGAGGCCCCCAGCGCCGAGACCCGCCGGTTATTCATCCACTTGTATTTTTGCAGCGCCGCGGCCAACCCTTTCTGAAGATCCTCAAGCGGTTTGCCCCCCCAGTCCCCGCGGATTGCGTCGCAAAACGCCTGCCCATAGCCGGTCGATCCATGAAAATCGACCATGACGGCGGCATAGCCCGCCCCGGCATAGGCCTGCGGATTCCAGCGATAGTGAAAGTGGTTACCGAACGATCCCTGCGGACCGCCATGAATCAGAAAGGCAACCGGATATTTCTTCTTCGGATCAAAATCCACCGGCTTGACCACATACGCATGAACCGTCTCGCCCTTCCATCCGTCAAACGTGAACTGTTCAAAATCCCCCATCCGGGCAGCGGCGACCGTCTCATCGTTGATGTGCGTGATCGCCCGAGCGTCCTTCCCATCCGGTGCGACGGTATACAGTTCAACCGGAGACTGCAAATGATCGAGGCCATACAAAATGCGATCCCCCGCGACGCCAACGCTCCCCACGCTCCCCTGCTCCACGACAACCCGAGCCTCGCCCGTCTCCACCTCGATGGCAAAGAGCGATCGTTGACCCAGGTTCGACGCAGTGGTGTAAATCGTCCCCCCATCCGGAGACCACGCAATCGAACCGGCCGATCGATCCCAATCCTCGGTGAGCACTCGGTTTTGACCGGTCCGCCAGTTCCGCAACACGATCCGCATCCGATCCGATTCATACCCCGCCCGCTTCATCGCGGTATAGGCCAGCGTCTTCCCGTCGGGCGAGAAGACGGGGTTCGTGTCCCACGCCGGGTTCGCCTTCGTCAGACAGCGCGGCCGGGACGATCGGTCGGTCGGCACCGCGAACAGGTCGAAGTTCGTAGACCAGGCCTCCTCCCGACCGGCAACGCGAGCGGTAAAGACCAGTCCGGAGCCGTCGGGCGTAAACGTGATCTCGCCCGGCCCGCCGAAGGGCTTGGCCGGCGTGTCGGCATCCATACCCTTCATCACGTCCAGAACCGGCTCATCATCGCCATGATTCAACGCCATGGAAAACAGATGCGAGCGCCGACCGTCCTTCCAGGTATCCCAGTGGCGGATGAAAAGACCGTCATAGACCCGGCCGGTGGACTTTCGACCGGCGATCTCGTCGAGCCGCGCCTTCGTATCGGCCGGCGTCTTGCAATCAATAAAGACCTCCATAGTAAAGGCGATGTGTTTCCCCTTCGGGGAGACCTGCAGGTTCCCCACATCGAGCGGTTGATGCGTAACCTGTTGCGCCTCGCCGCCATCGATCGGGATCCGCCAGACCTGTGAAGATCCGGATCGACCGGAGAGAAACAGGATCGCGCTCCCGTCGGGCATCCAGCGTGCGTTGCCGTCCGATGCGGGATGGGACGTCAACCGCCGAAGATGCGAGCCGTCAATGTTAATCAGCCAGAGATCGGTCCGTCCCCGGTCAGCCTCAAGATCAGTCTTCCGAACGCCAAAGACGACGAGCGAACCGTCGGGCGACACCTGCGGATCGCTGATCCGATCCATCGCCAGCATGTCATGAACGGAAAAGGGATGCGTATCTCCCAAGGCAACGGTCACGAACAATAGAATTAAGCCAAAAGCGAGCGTGTTGAGGGCAAGTCGCGGCATGGAAATCTCCTTATGGGTTGGGCTGCCATGATG
>CAYXGR010000368.1:2120-3579 GCA_964464525.1 uncultured Planctomycetaceae bacterium | reverse complement strand
AGGGAATACAGGCCCAAGGCCCGATAAGGTACGAATGAAGACGGCGGCGACACTAGCAAAGGAAGTCGAATCCAGCTATCTGGCCGGGGTCACCTCGAACCTGAAGACGACCGGCAGCCGGATCATTGCCGGCTCCTGGTTCAAGCGGGAGGACCACGACCAGGGTGAGCAGGTCCGCGCGACGATGGTGGACCGGCGGATCTATGATCGCGATCGCTATGCCGAACTGCCACACGGCCGCGGTGTCACGATCCGAGGATTCGAGCGCCGATGGATCTTCGGCAAGCGCCTCAAGAGCGTCACTGTTGCGGACGTTCTCGCGCCGCCCGGCCCGCTGCTCGATGGCGACGAATCGCCGCCGCCCGTCACGCGGTTGCAACTGATCGAACACGTCCGCGGTCTCGTGACCGACGCCAGGTCGCCCCATCTCGTCGGGATTTGCAGCCCGAGCGGTTTTGAAGACGAAGTCTGGAATTCGCCACCCGAGATTCCCAACGTGAAGCTCGTCCTGATCGCCCCACGCGACGATGCCGGTTGGCGCGTCGAACCCGGCGATCGCAATCTGGATCGTCGTTTCACCAAACTGTTCGATCCCGAAGACGTGGGTCATAAACTGCACCGGGTTCAGCGGGAGATCGAGGCGCGAAGCACCGATCTGCTCAGCGGAAGCCTCTCGGCCGGGGCCATCGCGAAAGACCTCGGTCTGCCGGCCGTACTCGTGAACACGGCGATGGAAAACGCGGCCAAGGCCGATCCGGAACTGCGCGTTACAAGACAATCCGGCGAGGCGGTACTCTACCGAGGAGCGGCGGTCATCCCCGCCGAGGAGGACAGTTCGATGTCGTTGGCTGAATGGATCAAGAGCCTCTTCTCGAAAGACGGTGAGGAGTCGAAGAAGATCAACGTCTTGTCGGAACGCAGGGCCTCGCTCTCGAGCCGGCTCGATCGGATGTATCAGGACATCGCCGGGCTCGAAAAGAAGGAGCAGACACTTCGCGACGAGGGCAAGGCCGCGAGTTCCAAGGTTGCCAAGCGGAGCAAGGCGGCGCAGATCTCCCGGCTCCGCAAGGACATAGGCCGCTGCAACACCAGCGCGGCGATGCTGAGCAAGCAGATCAACATCATCAGCACCCACATCCACAATCTGGAGCTTGCCCAGACCGGAAGCGTCGCCAGCCTGCCCACGAGCGAGGATCTGACCGAGGCCGCGGTCAACGCCGAGGAGATCCTCGAACAGCTCAATGCCAGCGATGATCTGGTCAGCAGTCTGGAGGTCAGCATGGCCGAGTCCGCGATGACTGACGATGAGGCCGAGATTCTTCGAGAGTTGGAGGGCGATGAACCCGAAGCGGACGTCGCTCAATCGACGAAACCGGCCGCGGATAAAACCGCCGACGAAAAGGAAACCGACGGTCGCGAAAGCCGTCGCGCTCAGGCGGAGTGAAAATGAATAGCGAAT
>CAYXGR010000368.1:0-2020 GCA_964464525.1 uncultured Planctomycetaceae bacterium | reverse complement strand
GAATAGCGAATAGCGAAAAACATGAAAAACGGGTGCGGATAGGCGCCTGTTGGCTTATTGGGTGATACACATGGGACTGTTTGACTGGCTGACGAAAAAAAGTAAATCGCTCTCGCAGATGACGCGCTCCGAATTGCGCCGACAGGAGTTGCTGCTCCAGCGCGAACGGGACCAACTCGTGAAGCGCATCAGCCAGCTCGCCGAGAAGAAGCAGGAGATTTTCGAGAAGGGCCGAAACGAAAAAACGCCCGAGGTCCGAAACATTCTCGCCCAGGAGTTCGACCTGAAGACGACCGAGCAGCTCATGGCCTCCCGCCAGCTCAACATCCGCAGCAAGGAGACGCTGACCGTCACGCGGATGCGGATGCTCAAGGAGAATGCCGATCGGGCCAAGGCACGGGGCAGCAAGCTCGGCATGATCAGCGAACGCGATCTGATCGCCCTCGAGAAGATGATCGAAAACGACTCGATCACCGCCGAGATCTATCAGGATCGCCTCGACGACATGCTCAAAATCGGGCTGGAAGAAGGCGAAATGGCCCTGGCGCCCGGCACCCAACAAGTGCTCGACATCTGGGATCAAATGGACACGGGTCTGATTCAGGATTCCGCCGAGGCCTTCGATGAGGCCGACCGCCGCGTCCGCGAGCGACACCAGGCCGCAGAGGGGTGAGTCAGATTCTCTGGGAGGACCACTCGTGAACAGAGTCCGAACAGAGCGGTTATAAGAATGCCCCGGTATTCGGCATGCTTACCCGTCCCAAGAGGCCGGGCCGTGAAAGCATGGCACCCGACGACATGCCCGCGCTGGCGCTTGGGCATGCCACCCAGCCACCCGACATGGTTTTTCGGGAATCGCAAGTGTATGTTGGATATTCTCATACAACGCGGCAAGGACGACGTTCACCAGGCGATCATGCAGTTCGTCGCCCGGCGATCGTATCGCCTGAGCAAGCCCTGGTATATCGAGGGCATCCGCATCGAGGCCCCCGATCAAACACACACCCACAATCCCCAACGCGGATTCTGGGCCTCGCTTTCCGATATGCCCCAGATCCCGAGGGTCGAAATCGAACTGAAACGCCGGCAGCGCGCGACGCGGCTGAAAATCAACATCAGCAATCATCCCGAGAGCACCAAGCTCGCCTACGAGCTGCATTCCTATCTGCTCGACGATCGGGCCTACGACCATCAATGCCCGGCCGTCTGTCCCAAGTGCGCCGCCAACGTGGTCAACGTCATCGCCCGATACTGCGGCCGTTGCGGTCAGAAACTGGTCGAAAGTGGAGAAGACCGGCGCCCGCAACCGATTCCCAAGGCTACTCCGGTGCGAAGCCCCCCCCGGAAAAGAAAAGCCCGAGTTGCGCCGCCGCCGATCCCGGTACCGGTCGCCGCCGATCCGATCGAACCACCCCTGCCGGCTGAATCGAAGCCCGTGATCATCGAACGTGCCGAAGTGAATGAAGCCGAGAAATTGGTGCCGGAATCAGTGGAAAAACCGGAAGCAGCGCCGAACCCCGTCGAGGATGATCCGGGGGATGTTGAAGCCGAAACGAAAGACACGATCGCCCGATCGGCCGGCAGCGATGAGGAATCCGAACCAATCGCGGAGGCCGAGGCGGATGAGAATCGTCCCGAACCGGATAAAATCGAGAAGGGCTCCGAGGAGCCCGAGGACGAAGATGAAGACCCGGAGCCGACCCGCAGGCTCCTCGCGGAGGATTAAACCATGTATCAAGCACGCGCACTACGGCGGTCACGAACCCACCGGATGATCGGCGGGGTTGTCGGCGGTCTGGCCGACTATTTCGGCATCGATCCGACGCTGGCCCGAGTGATCTATGTTGTCGGATCGATTCTCTCCACCGTCTTCCCCGGCATGCTGGTCTATATCATCTGCTGGATGGTCATCCCGGAAGAGTGAAGGAATAGCGAATGGCGAATAGCGAAATACCCGTGTGCCGGCATGTCTCGAAACTCGTAACTCGAAACTGGATACTAAAATGAGCCTATTCAAGTC
>CAYXGR010000367.1:0-3593 GCA_964464525.1 uncultured Planctomycetaceae bacterium | reverse complement strand
ATGGAATCCGCCGATTTTGTCATGGACCCGATTGTCGGACCGAGAAAGGGTTTGCCGAGACCGGCCCGTTTATCGGCTTGTTCTTGCAATACCCTTTTTCCGGATCAATAATCCAGTGGTACACCCTGTGGGGGGGGAACCCTTTGATATGCATTGGAATGGTGTTACGCATCATCAGGGAGCAGCGAGGATGTCGATCGTCGTAAATTGTGGATGTGGCAAGCGGTTCAAGGCCAAGGACAGCCTGGCCGGGCGAAAGGTGCGCTGTCCGGGATGCAGCGAACCTCTGCGGATCCCCGGCGGCCAGAGCAAGTCAGACGCGCCTCTCGCTGTGGGAAGCAAGGCCGGTCGAAAGGGGAAATCCGGGGTAGACCAGCCGGAGGTGGATGCCGATGCGGCAATCCTCAAGTTCGAGGAGGTGACGAAGCAAAAGGCCCTTGATGCCGAGGCGGAGGCGGCCTTCCGCGATGAGCAGAACAAGCTGATTGAGAGCTACGACCAAATTTCCGGCCGGACCGCCGCCAAGGGAAAGGGTGGAAAGAAGAAAAAGACCGACCTGGCCGAGGGTAAGGTGAAGAAACGGACGGCCTTCACCCGGATCGCCGACGGGTGTGGGGCGGTGCTGAGTAATATGTTGGTTAAATATCTCATCATTGCGGCGATACTGGGCGGCGGGGCGTATGGTAGCGTGATCCTGGTCAAGTCCGTCACCTCGTATATCGACAAAGATTCGGCACCGCAACTGACGCGGCAGGAGCGCGTCAAAGAACTGTACAAGCAATTCGACATCGCCCTGAAGGCGAATCAGCTCAGCAAGGCCAAGCAGACGCTTGAGACAATCATTCGCCTCGATCCGTCCAAGGAGCGCAACCGCAATTACACCACGCGGTTGAAAAAACTCGAAGCGGCCGACTCCCGACGATAGCCTTCACTCCATTTTCATATCCAATCGGACAACCGGTGGATTTCCACTGGGTTCGATAACATTTTGACATCATGCGGCCGGGGAGGGGGCCATCTCTCTTTTTCCAGGGCTCGTGTTGCGAGGCACGGCCGTTCCATGGGTCCTGTCGCACGGGAATATGCGTTTTACTGCAATACCGGACATGGATCACAACCGGTTTCTGATCGGATTGGTTCGAGATTCGTCATATCCACATCTGTTGCTCGACAATTTCATATTAAGCACGAGCCCTACGGATTCGATGAGTAGGTGAATCCCTTATGGGCGCGTCACTGGAACGCAACTGATCGAAACTTGTGGAATGAGGGCCGAGATTTATGACCACCGCACTTTCGGAGCCTGTCGCGAAAGCGAACGAGGCGAACAATCAACATCAAGCCATTGAGTCGACGACCACAACGACACAAATCGTCAGCTTCCGGCTGGCCAACGAGGAGTATGGCGTCGACATCATGCGCGTTCAGGAAATCATTCTCGTCGGTCAGATCACGAAGATGCCGGAGGTGCCGGACTACATCTGCGGCCTGATCAACCTTCGGGGTCATGTGATTCCCATTGTTGACCTGCGCAGGCGATTCGGCTTGCCAATCAAGGAGAATGACGAGCACACTCGGATCATCGTGATGAATGTGGAGAACAAAACAACCGGCATGGTGGTCGATGCGGTCAACGAAGTCTTGCGGATCAGCCCCGACCAGATCGAACCGCCGCCGTCGAGCATCGCGGGAATCGACCATGCGTATATCACGGGGCTGGTGAAGTTCGAGGAGAAGCTGCTGGTCCTGCTGAACATCGAAAACATCCTCACGCGAGAGGATCAGTCGAAGCTCGCGGATGCCTGCAGTCCGACGAATTGAACATTGGGCACGAACAGGGCCCGCCGTGCACGGGACCCTTGAAATCGGTGAAGGACAATTAGGGACAACCCGTAAACGAGGAACAAAATGTCGATCAATACTGAAACGAATTCGAACGAATCTCTTCAAGGCGTCGTTTCCGGACAGGGCGCCACGCCTGACCAATTGGCCAAGTACCAGAACGCATTGGATAACCTGGGGACCAATGTATTCATTGCGGACGCGGATCGGAAACTGATCTACATCAACAAGAAGGCGAAGCAGACGCTTCGAGTTGTCGCGTCAGAGATTCGTAAAATATTCAACGTCGATGCGAACAATTTAATAGGTGTGTCGATTCATTCCTTCCACCGCGATCCCGACAAGATCGAGGCCATTCTGTCCAATCCAGCCAACTTTCCCCGAAAGGCCACCCTCGAGTTCGGTGACGTCGCCCTGGAAACGAACATCAATGTGCTGACCGACGCGTCCGGTCAGGCGATCGGGCATGTCGTCAACTGGGAAGACGCCACCGCAAAGCAGCGATTGGCTCGGGAAATCACCCGTCTGGTCGAGGCATCCAAGCAGGGCCAACTCAGTGAACGTGCCCCCCTGGATCAGTTTGAAGGCGAAGAGCAGAAGGTTCTCGCAGGCATCAACGAGATGCTCGACGCCATCCTGCTTCCCATGTTCGAGAGTAATCGGATGCTGGCACGCATCTCCGTTGGCCAGGTGGACGAGAAGATCACGGCCGAATATCAGGGCGACCACGAGAATATGAAACGTGCGATCAACACCTGCGTGGATATGATACAGGGGCTGATGAAGGAGACTGAGCGACTGATCGAGGCGTCGAAGGCGGGTCAGCTTTCCGAGCGTGGCAAACCCGAGCTGTTCGAGGGTGCCTATCGAGACCTGGTCGCCGGCATCAACGAGATGCTCGACGCCATCCTGCTGCCCATCCAGGACGGGGCGGACGTCCTGGACAAACTGGCCCAACGCGACTTCAGGGAAAAGGTCACCGCTGAATACCATGGTGATCACGCGAAGATCAAGAATAGCATTAATTCGGTTGTAGATAATGTCGGCGCCGCGTTGGTACAGATCGCCGAGGCGGCGGAGCAATTCACGGAAGGATCGCGCGTGGTGGCTGAAGGCTCGACCTCGCTGTCCGATGGGGCACAGACCCAGTCGGCCAGTGTCGAAGAGATGTCGGCGTCCATTCAAACATTGAACAAGATGATCCAAAGCGTCGCCGAGAACGCCATGACCGCGGACAAGGTCGCTGGAGACACCAGCAAGATGGCCGAAGAGGGCGGCTCGGCGGTGGACAAGAACATCGAGGCGATGAAGCTGATCGACAAGTCATCGGAGCAGATCGCCGAGATCATCGGGGTGATCTCCGAGATCGCGGCACAGACAAACCTGCTGGCGCTCAACGCGGCGATCGAAGCGGCCCGCGCAGGCGAACATGGCCTGGGATTCGCGGTCGTCGCCGACGAAGTTCGCAAGCTGGCCGAACGCTCCAGCGAGGCGGCCAAGGAGATTACCACGCTGATCAAGGAATCGACGCAGCGCGTGAAGGAAGGCGCGACGTTGAGCGAGCAGACCGGCGAGGCGCTGAAGAAGATCATCGAGGGGGTGGAAGAGACGGCCAAGGGAATCGCCCAGATCGCCAGCGCCTCGGAGGAGCAGTCCTCGACCGCGGGCGAGGTGGGCACCGGCATTCAAAACATCGCCTCCATTACCGAGAATAACGCCTCGGCGGCGGAAGAGATGGCCGGTTCGTCCGA
>CAYXGR010000366.1:0-3610 GCA_964464525.1 uncultured Planctomycetaceae bacterium | reverse complement strand
GCACTGCTTGAAGCAGTGGCACACTTCGTGGAGATCCGGTCCGCATAGCGGACCCTACGATATGACGAATCGGATTATTGGCAGGAACGGCTTTCGGTGGGACAATGCGGGGTTGGTATGGCAAGAACCAAAGCCGATCGCGCGACGCCTTCCCTTCTCGATCCGCCCGAGGTGCGGACCGCGCGGATTGCATCCGTCGCGCTGCTGCGTCCGATTGATAAGATCTACAGCTATCTGATCCCCGATGAACATGCGGACAGGCTTCGGCCGGGTATGCGGGTGACGGTTCCGATCGGTCGGAAGGACCGACCTACGCCGGCGTTCTGCCTCTCGGTGAGTGAGGATGCTTGGGATGCCACGCTGAAACCGGTTCTGGAGATCATCGACGAGCGGCCGATGCTCGATGCGAAGGCCCTGGAACTCGGGCAATGGGTGGCGACCTACTACGGGGCCTATCTCGGTCGGACGCTGGATCTGATGGTTCCGGCGGCCGCCAAACGGTGGGCCGGTTTCCGAAAGATTCGCCATGCCATCATCGAGCCGAACGCATCTGAACCCTCGTCGGTCAGGCGATCGTCCAAACAGATTGCCGTCCTGAAGGTGCTCGGCGAGGCGGGGGGGAGCCTGCCCGTCGATCTTTGCGTCGCGCGTGCGGGTTGTACGACCGCCGTGCTCAAGTCGCTGGAGAAGAAGGGTGCGATCCGGATCGAAGTTCGCCGCGAGGCCGTCCCGCCTGACGATCTCGGGATTCCCCGGCATGAGCCCGACTTCGCGCTGAATGACGATCAGAAGGTCGCCGTCGATACGCTCGCCGCCGCCGTCGACGCAAGAACCTTTGCCGTGCAGGTGCTCCACGGCGTGACCGGCAGCGGTAAGACGGAAATCTATATCAATGCGATGCGCCGATCCCTCGCCGCCGGACGGCAGGCCATCCTGCTCGTTCCCGAAATTGCCCTGACGACGCAGACCGTCCGCCGGCTGGCTGAACGGTTTGATCGGATTGCCACGATTCACAGCGGCCAGAGCGCCGTTCAGCGATCGCGCACCTGGACCGCGGTCGCCGCCGGGGAGATCTCCGTCGTCATCGGGACGCGGAGCGCCGTCTTTGCTCCCTGTCCGAATCTGGGGGTGATCATCGTCGATGAGGAGGCCGAGCCCAGCTATAAAAGCCCTTCCTCCCCGCGCTATCACACCCGCGATGTGGCCGTCAAGCGGGCACACCTGGAAAATATTCCCGTCGTTCTTGGCTCGGCCACGCCGTCGCTCGAGACGTGGCACAATCTGCGAGAACGGTCGCATTACCATCTCATTCGTCTGCCCCATCGCGTTCGCGGTCTGCCCATGCCGATGATGCATCTTGTCGATATGCGGGTCGAACAACACGCCCGGCGGGGCATGCATCTTCTCTCGCGGCCGATGGAACTGCACCTGACGCATACGCTCGAGCGTCGCGAGCAGGCCGTCCTTCTGCTCAACCGTCGCGGATACGCCGGCTATCTTCACTGCGTTCGATGCGAGACCGTGATCACCTGCTCGCGCTGTTCGATCAACATGGTCTTTCACGCGGCGACGGATCTGGCACACTGCCACTATTGCGGCACCCGGATCGACGTGCCGAAACGGTGCCAGACGGCGAGCTGTGGGGGGAACGTGGTGCGATTCGGCATGGGCACGCAGCGCGTCGAGGAGGAACTTGCACGCAAGTTCCCTGCGGCCCGTGTTCGGCGGATCGACTCCGACACTATGCAAAACGCCGCCGACTATGCCGACATCCTCGGCGCCTTCGAGCGGAAGGAGTTCGACATTCTCGTCGGCACACAGATGGTCGCCAAGGGACTGGACTTTCCGTTTGTCTCCTTTGTGGGCGTGGTCAGCGCCGATACCGCTTTGGCACTCGACGACTTCCGCAGCGAGGAGCGGACCTTTCAGCTCGTGCTTCAGGTCGCCGGTCGCAGCGGCCGCGGCAAAACCTCCGGCCATGTTGTGGTTCAGACGTTTGCCGCCGATGCGCTGCCTATCCGCTACGCCGTGACCGGCGACTACGAGGGATTCGCCGAGGCCGAACTGGCGCGACGGCGGGAGACGAAGCTGCCGCCGATCACGCGGATGGTTCGTGTGGTGCTTGCGGATGAGCGGGTGTCGAAGCTGCGTGAGGCGGCGGTCGATATGGTGGAACGGATGCGGGAACTGCTCGCCAAGCGGGGGATCACCGCGACCGTGTTCGACGCCCGGCCTTCGAACATTGCCCGGATTCGGGATCGATACCGTTACGACGTGCTGCTCGTGTTTCCTCACGGCGAGGCGCTGATGGGCGCGATGAACGTGTTCAAGGACGAGGGTACGCTGCGGTCGCGGGCGAAGAGCGTTGTGGTGGACGTGGACCCGGTTTCGTTACAGTAGTAACATGTGCCCATGCAACTCGTGATTTTTGAAGACGTCGGTTTCTCGAATCTGCTGCCCTTGGTCTATTCGCGGGCGACGTTCAACCTTCGCTGCGGATTCGACAACCTTCTGGACAAGATCGAGACCGCCTTTGGGCAGACCGCGGCGGCGCTCTTCGTGCGGGAATCGATCGCTCCGGCGATTGGTGAGCGGCAGGGGCGGCCGGTCAACACCCGGCCCGGCGGTGATTCACAACTGTGGATCAACGGTCGGCTGCTCGTGCGCGAGGGGTTCGGGATGCCTCCCAACGCCGCTGCATGGAAAGGGGATACGCTTCTTGCCGCATCGATCGACGCTGCGACGGCGGCACGGTTGACGACGGACACGCTGCTCGATCCGGCGAAGCTGAAGGTCGTGCTCGCCGAGTGCGAGGCGTTCGATCTTCCGGACATCGACAATCTGCTCATTGACTATCCCTGGAACCTCATTCATGCCAACGAGGTGGAAATCATCCGGCAATGCTACGAATTTAACCGACAATCCGACCGAGCCGTCGAGTCGAATACCGAATCGGTTCATCCCGACGCACACCTTCTGAATCCGGAAGCGATCCGTGTCGGAAGCGGGAGCACGATCATGCCCGGCGCGGTGCTCGATGCAGAAAATGGCCCGATTCATATCGGGGAAAATGTTCATATCGGTTCCCACGCGACGATCACTGGACCGTGTTTTGTCGGCGATGACTGCCGGATCAAGCCGGGGGCGAGCTTGTCGTGCGTGAGCCTCGGTCGATATTGCCGGGTTGGCGGGGAGATTTCCTGCACGATCTTCCACGGCTATGCGAACAAGCAGCACGAGGGGTTTCTTGGGCATAGCTACGTTGGTGAGTGGGCCAACCTCGGGGCGGCGACTGTGACCAGCAATCTGAAGAACACCTACGGGACGGTGCGGGTGCCCGTCAACGGGCGGCTGATCGATAGCGGCGAGCGGTTTGTTGGGACGATCTTCGGCGACCACGTCAAGACCGGGATCGCTACGGCGCTGCCGACGGGGTGCGTGATCGGGTATGCGTCGAATGTGTTTGTGAGCGGGACTGCGCCGAAGTTCGTGCCGAGCTTCGGCTGGCTGACGGACGAGGGGCTGGAGGGGAACGATCCGCAGCGGGCGCTGGCGGTGGCACACACGGTTGTCGCTCGTCGGAATCGGGAGTATTCGGCGGTTGAGGATG
>CAYXGR010000365.1:0-3612 GCA_964464525.1 uncultured Planctomycetaceae bacterium | reverse complement strand
AAGTTGGCCCGCAGACGTGCGAAACCAATCCTCGCCCCAGCGCTGCCGCCCGTGCAGAAACAATGCACCGATCGCAACGGGCGCGATCAGCCCACATGCCTTGATAAACGGAACGATCGCATCGGCCCGATCCGGAAAGGACACGATCTCGTCGTGTTCGTCACGGCCCTCGGCACCCCCCCACCGCTCCCGAATCTGCTCCACCGTCAGGTTTACTCCGGCCTCGAAGAGCAGCTCCGGTTGATGGATCTCCGTATCGCGGATCAGCCCGACGCAGACAAGATCGTGAAGATTCCCCTCGCCGAGGCTCAACTCCTCCCCCAGCTCCCGGTGCAGGCTCCGAAACGGATCGACCGAGCCATCCGGAGCAACATCCCGTTCCTCCAGCCCCCCACCAAAGGTGTGAACGCACCCGGCGTGATAGGCCACCCGGGCCGAACGGCGGCCGTAGCAGATCTGTCCGTCGCTCGTAATAAGCGTCGCCGTCGTCCCGATCGGATTCGCGAACAACCGCCAGTCGAATTCGTCGAACCGATGATGGTTGAACAGGTTGGTCCCCACGAAGTCCCGGTAGCAGGTCGGCCCGACGGTCATCTCGAACCGAGGTACCCCCCCATCGCCCGGCTCGACGACCGCGTGCCGGACATAGCGAAATAGCGACCCGTTGAACAGCAGCCGGTCGGCCTTCTTCGCAAGTACAGTCTGCCGCTCCCATTCCTCGGCGATGAGGACCTCCAACGCAGGCGAAGTCGGCCGCGGTGCGGGGTCGACTCTCACGGTCACACATTCGGGCGAAAACCGGCCAAAGGCGTCGACGATGAACGGCAAGGTAGATGGATCGCGGGGAGTCATGTCGTGATTTGTATGAGGTCGTCTCCAACCCGTCAATCGGGCGAGGTTGAACGTATCCAAAATCCTGTGGCACCGGTTTCCAACCGGTGCGCGGGTGTCCCACCCTTCATTCAGAAATGATACGGCACCCAGGCACGCTATGTACCGGTTGGAAACCGGTACCACAGATTGATGGCCCATATTATGGACAAGGCCCGGCACCCATCAGCAACGCGTCGACAAACCCCGCAAGATCGGCCGAATCAAGCGGGTCGCCGTCGGCGTCCATGTCCGAACAAGCCGACGACGCACCCAGATAGGCGTCGATAAAGCCCCGGATATCGAGAGAGTCCAGCACCGCGTTCCCGTCCATGTCGCCGGCGCAGGTGGCACACTCACATTCATCGGGAATGCCGTTGCCATTGTCATCCGAACTCGCCGGGGCAACCGCCTGAGTGCGAAGGGCTAATGTCCAGTCAATCAGCACGCCGTCATCGCTCGCGGGGAAGGTGTCCACAACGGTCATCGCCCAGCGACCGAACGGATCGGCGCCGTCGAAGGCGGACAGGAGGCCCCCACCGGTACTGAACGGCATGATCGCACCGGAAATCGGCGACCCGCAGATGACCGGTCCGCCTTCGTCGTCAAACGTGGCAAACAGATCACCGGAGCCCGGGCAGGCTCCGTCCCACAAAAGCACCGTCGTCCCACCATGCTCGATTGAGATCGTCAGGTCCGCCAGGAACGGGTGAATGATGTTCACGCTGACATCGACATCCACGACCGGCCCAAGCCCCGGCGGCAGAATCGAATGAGAAACGGAAGTCGGCGACGCCCCGAACGCCGCGTTGACCGGCCCGCTGAACAGAAGGCTGAGCCCGCCCGGCAGACCCACCACGTCGCATCCGTCCGGCACACCATTGGCGTTACAGTCGAGCGCATTCTCACAGGCGTCGATCGTGCCATCCCCATCACAATCGCGCTCGCAGGCATCGGGCACGGCATTGCCATTACAGTCGTGGCCGACGGCATCGCACTCGTCCGGCAGGCCGTTTCCGTCGCAGTCGTTGCCCACCAAATCGCACTCGTCGGGCATCATGTTGCCGTTGCAGTCGTTGCCCAGCAGTTCGCAGGCGTCCACGATGCCGTTGCCGTTGCAGTCGTGCTCGGCCAGTTCGCACACGTCGAGGATCCCGTTCAAATCGCAATCGTTGCCGAACAGTTCGCACGTATCCAGCACACCGTTTCCGTTGCAGTCGTTGTTCGCCAGTTCACAATCATCCGGCGCGCCGTTCGCGTTGCAGTCGTTGCCCGCCAGTTCACATTCATCCGGCACACCGTTGGCGTTGCAGTCGTTGGCGAGAATCTCGCACGCATCGAACAGGCCGTTCCCGTTGCAGTCATGGCCGCGAAGCTGACATCGATCGAGGAATCCATCGGCATTGCAGTCCAACGACGGATCAGTGGCGATCTCGATGTCATCGGGGCGACCGTTCAGATTGCAGTCGCCCACCGTGGGCGCCGTCACCCGGGCGACCATTCGGCCGCTGAGCACACCAGGCTTGAAGCGATCCATCGTGGCGGTGCTGATGACCGGGGCGACGTCGGCGACGAACCAGAAGTTGTAAAGCGTCCCCCAGCGGATCGCGTTGGCATCCGGATCGCGCGCGAACGTGCCCGTCTGCCAGTGCACCGCGCCGCCGGTGATCCGCGTGGACCAGGGCACGTTCGAGGGATCGTCCGGGAAGCCTTCGTCGTGATTGGGCGCGGCATGAAAACCGATGTCGATCACCTGCGCGGCTCCGATTGGCACCGAGAAGGAGCGTACCCCCCGATCGTTGTTCATGTTGTACACACTGTATTCATACCGATACCAGCCGCCGCCCAACTCGGTCGTCTTATGAGAAACGATCAGGCGGCCATCGTACGGCCGGTTGTCCAGGATCGTATGGCTCGCACCGGGCCAGGCAAAAAGGGTCGGCTCCTGCCGATGCGTCGACCCGACGCGGGTAAAGTTCCAGTCGCCGCTGTTGCCGGCGACCTTGTATTCCTGCCAGGCGACATTGTTGTCGCCATTGCCGGCCACGGCGTCGTCGGCGGTGATATATTGACCTTCGACGAAATATCGGGCACCCACGTTTCCCAGGTCCGCGTGCTTCACCTGCAACCCGTGGGCAATGCTCGAATGAACATGTCCGCCGTGGGTGTTCGCCGTCGCGCCGTCGAAGAAACCGGTGAATGGATGAATCGCGCGCCGCGGGCCGAGAAAGGGTCCGCGGTTGATGAACCGGCTGTACGGATCGGAACAGTGAACGCCCAACAGAGTGGACGTGCCGGACGACTGGCAGTCATCGTAGCAGACGTTCTGCTGCAAAGCGCCGAATCCGTGCTTCACCCACGCCTGGCCGATCTGCTCCAGCCGGTCATCATTCAGGCGGAAAAAGTTCTGGGAGATGATGGGATGCTCGTTGCTGGGGATGGCGAACCAGTTCAACGGCTCGTCACCCGCGTTGCAGGCCACGGTCGTCACGGAGAGCGCCGCCGTATCCCCGAGCCGGGCATAGTCGTCCATGTCGGGAAGATTGCCAACGATCACGTCGGGGCCAATACCCCCCGCCCGGACAATCGCCACCGGCGATAACCCGATCAGGCAGACGAAAACCAGCGCCAACCCGCGCCCCACAACCACTTCCAAACCCTCCCCAACATTCACCGGCTTCGTACCATGCTCGGGTGCCATGCTTACACGACCCGGCCTTTTGGGTCGGGTAAGCATGCCGA
>CAYXGR010000364.1:0-3614 GCA_964464525.1 uncultured Planctomycetaceae bacterium | reverse complement strand
GCATGGCACCCGAGTTCTCATAGTCGCACTGCTTGAAGCAGTGGCACACTTGCGGGATCAGGACGTGGGTCTATAGACCCACGCTACGGGGAGGCGCCGACTACGGGCAGGCGCCGACGAGGAGGCAGGATACGAAACCGGCGATGTCGTCGCCGTCGATGGCGATGTCGGCGTTGATGTCCGCGGCGCAGAAGGCGTCGGCGTCGGTTGTGCCGAGTAGCAGAATATCCACGAAACCTCCGATGTCGCCGGTGTCCACGGTGCCGTCGGCGTTGATGTCGCCGGGTGATCGCCCGACGACGGGGCCGAGCAATTCAAACGACATGTTGACGAGCGGATCGTGGATCCAGCTCACACCCGGGGCCTCGAGGGCGCCGTAGGCGCCGAGGATGTGGCCGACGAGGGCCCGCTGCCAGATGAAGGATTCCGGGCTGCCGGTCGTATCGTTCAGGATTTCGGCGAAGTAGGTGCCCGGCGTCAGGTTGATGGGGGTGCTGAGCGTCACTTCGTATTCGTATTCATCGAGATTGGAAGTCGAAAAGGTGCCTCCGGTGGGAAGCCGGACGGCGGGCAGGCCCGCGCGGGTCGTGATGATGGGGCCCGGGGCGCCGGCATTGTCGGCGCGGATGTTGATCGTGAAGCTGTCGGCGGGGACCGGGTTGTTGGGGAAGTAGCCCCCCCAGAGGCGAACCTTCTCGATCGTCCTTGACCGGAGGACGATGAAGTTGTCTGCCATGGCGGTGATGCCCAGACCGCTGGGATCCAGATCGCTGGGATTGCCGGACGAATGGTTGGGCGGCTGTGCCACAATCGCGTTGCGATGGGGTCCGAGGGCGCGATCGACTTCGTCTACGGTGCCGTTACCGTTGCAGTCCATGCCGGTCGCGCAGTGATAGACCTCGACATCGTCCATATACCATCCGGTGATGCCGAAGCAACTGTCCTTCGACAGGTCGAAACGGATCTCCAACATATCACCGGCGGCGACGAAGGTTTGCAGATCAACGATCGATGTTCCCCATTGACCGCCGACGCCGCTGAAGGCCAATTGTCCGGCGTTGGGATTGGTGTTCGACTGAGACTCGGCGAAGAGGGTGGTGTTGTAGGCGTTGAATCGAAACGCCGCCGCCGGAACGGTCTGCCAGGGACCGGCATTGACGCGAAGGAGCAGGTGCCCCCCATCCCACTTCGGCTCGGTCTCGGAGTAGTGTGTGAATGAGAGTTCGGGGAAGCGCAGCAACGGCGGCATCAGAATCGGCGGGCTGATGAGCGTATGGACGGCCGCTTCGCCGCAGGACGGCGTGCTCGATATTCTGAACTGGGCATTGCCGCCGGGGGCGCCGGGTGAGGTGCCGATGCGCAATAGGTAACTCGCGTTATCGACCGCGGCGAAGGTGATGCTGGATTGGAGACCACAGGTGTCGTCGTCGCAAGCGAGCAGGGTGGTGGCGGGGCAAGTGCATCCGTTATAGACGGCGATCTTCGTGTCGACCGATGTCAAGCCGCAGGTTTCGAAGGTGACTGTGCCGGTGCAGTTTGCGGTCCAGCAGAACCAGACATCCTTGTCGATCGCGGTCTGACCCCCGGCCAGGCAGTCGGAAAATCCATCCTGCGTGGCGTTGACATTGTTGAATCGGTAGGTGCCTTCTCCCTCGATCAGGTGGGCGTTGAAGCAGAGATCCGCGCCGGTGTTGAAGCTGAAGCCTTCGCAGAGGCCGATCATCGGTGTGCTGCAGAACCAGGCGGTTCCCGGTCGGACCCAGGGCAACGGATCGATTGTCTGGCCCCAGTCATAGGGCGTGGTCGGCCCGCTGTTGGAGACGGTCCAGCCGTTGATGCCGGCCTCGAAGTCATCCAGGAAGATCGTCGTTCTGTTCGAGCAGCGTGCGGGGGGCGTGCTGTCCAGAACCGGCACGGATTCTCCGCAGGCACCGGGAAGGTTCATTTCGACCGCGAGCAGGGCGTTGTCTACTTCAGTTGCGTCGGCGGCGGTGAAAACGCTCGACGACGGAAGACCGGTGCGGGGATCGTTTGGAGTCGTACCAATGAGATCGGCCGCCGCGAGATTGAAGGCGAAATAGGCGTCTTCGAAATCCGCTGCGACGGTTAGATAGATTGTCAACGCGCGGTACCAGACCGCGCCAGCCTTGATCGGACCGATGCCATTGACCGTGAAACCGTTGAAGGTTTTTCCATCGGTCAGCATGGCGAAGGCGTGGTTGGGAATGCCGCTGCCGTGGTGGACGCCGCCATTGTCTTGCAACAGGCAGGTTTGAAGCGGGCTTGAGACGCGATCCGGATCGCCGAGGCAGGTGGGATTCCACATGTCGCGCACATCGCCGCCGAATCCGGTGGCATTTTCGCCGAACAACCACCTATAACCGTCGATATAGCTCGGGTTGAGGCTGCAAGTCGAACGGGTGTTGTTGGGGGTGTCGAAGCCCGGGCCGGTCGGATGGGTCGGCCAGAAGGGCGGGCCGCCGGGCGGGCCTGGGAAGGCCGCGTCGCCGTTGAAAAGATCGACGAGTTCGCCAAAGACATCGGAGAATGACTCGTTGAGCTGGCCGGGTTGGTTTTGATAGATGAGGTTCGAGGTAAACTGCGTCAGGCCGTGGACGAGTTCGTGCGCGACCAAATCATCGGAGACTACGCCGGGACAAAAAATCATTTGTTCCAGGGAAGGGCGCCAGCCTGCATTCGGGCAGTTGATCGTGTTGGAGTTGACCGTGGCGCGCAGCGTGCTGCCGGCATCGTCGTAGCTGTCGCGTCCAAATGCGTTTGAAAAATAGAAATAGGTGTCTCCCAGATAATCGTACGCGGCGTCCACGTCGAAGATACCCGCTTGGGGTCCGCCTTCGGCACGCATCAGCGGCCCCGGCAGGGGTTCGCCCGGCAGGCTGTTGTGAAGATGGATCGCGCGGTCCTGTGCGTGACAAACCGTGGCCCATCGATCGAGGATCGTCTCTCGATGGGCGTCGATGAAAAAGGCCTCGTCATCGGCCGCGATGGAATCGGCCAACGTGATGTAGTATGCCAGATGCGGGCCGATCGAGGGATCGCCGTACCAACCCGGATCGACGATGACGAGCTCGGACTTCACGACTTCCGTTTGGCTCGATTGAGCCATGCCCTGCGCCAGTTGCGCCGCGGTCTCCGCCGACAGGGCGGGTTCGACCGGGAAGTTCGGCGGGATGGGATAGATGCGGCCATTGGCGGCGGTGAACGCTTCGTCGGCATTGCGGTGGAGGCGTAATTCACCCGAGAAGACCGGGACGCCTCGATGGACTTGATCGTAGGTATTCAGGATGTGTCCGATGGAGTCGGTCCGCTCGGCGCGTAAGACCAACTGGCCGGCGGGATCGGTGATGCCGAGGTGTGGGCCGTGCTGTCTCAGGAAGTCGTCCGGCCCCGCCGTGGTCCGGCCGGGTTGGGATTGAACGACGATCGGATCGCCGTCGCGGCCGGTCAGATAGGTCACGAGCCCCGTCCGAGAGGATCGGCGGATCACCAAGCTCGACGGCGCGTCGTCGGCGGATACGCCGGGGTTCGTCAGGCACAGACCGATCACACAGGCCAGGCTGATGTATCTCAGCACGGCAAGCCTCATATTCCTT
>CAYXGR010000363.1:0-3631 GCA_964464525.1 uncultured Planctomycetaceae bacterium | reverse complement strand
CATGCCACCCGGCCGCCAGTTGGTGTTCGCGATTCACATTGGTTGCCGCATCGGCTATCGTGGACCCCCGATCTTGATAACCATTCGCGTATAGGGGTGGGCTGGATCCGGTATGACCGCGCGGACTGAAGTCCGCGGCTCATCGCTGCATCAGAATCACATGTTGATCATGGGTGTGAGAACACTCGACACGAACACAAGGATCATGACTCTATGCCAACCCGCGATCGACGCAGAACGATCCTGATCATTCTCACCCTGATTCCCCTCGCTGCCGCCGGTTGTCAGCTTGGCCCCGCCGCGCTCAAGGTCAGCCAGGCTCAGTACAACGATGCCATTCAGCAGACGAGCGCCGAGCAGCTTTTGCTCAACCTCGTCAGGCTGATGTATCGCGAATCGCCCATGTTTCTCGAAGTCGGCTCCGTCTCGGCGCAGTTTGTCTTCGACCAGTCCGTCGATCTTTCCGGAACACTCAACGAGAACATCGGCGCCCAGCGGGGGAATCCCGGGTCGCTCTCGATCGGCGGATCGTTCGGATATGCCGAGCGGCCGACCATCACCTATGCACCACTCAGTGGGGGTGATTTCGTCCAGCGTCTGCTTTCGCCGATCAGCGTTGAATCCGTCATCATGCTGACCCATTCCGGCTGGAGTGTCGATCGCGTCTTCAGCCTCGCCGTCCAGGAGATGAACGGTCTCGACAATGCGGGCATGGCCTCCGGCCCGACGCCCGCGCTTGCTCCGGATACAAGCGCGTTCGCCCGCTGCGCTGAACTCCTCCGCGCGCTTCAGCTCGACAGGCGACTTACCCTCGAGTACGAAGACCGAGCAACGCCTGTCTCCGATCCACTCCCTGCCTACTTGATCACCGCCGATGCATGGATCGCTGCTTCCGCCGCAGGCGCACGGTTCCGCGCCACCGAAGACGGTGCCGCCTATGTTCTGACGCGCACCTCGCCTGCGTTGATATTGCGATTCGCAAACGGCGCCGCCGGTTCGGCCGACGCGGCGGAGTTGCGCCGCATCCTCGGCCTGTCTCCCGACCAGTCACGCTACGACCTTGTTCTCGGCCGCAAGACCGGCGGCGGCGATACGGATGCGCAGGGACATCACGCGAACATCGCCCTGCACACGCGTTCGCTGCTCGGCGTCATGTTTTATCTGTCGCAGGCCGTCGATGTTCCACCCGACCATCGTGAGCGCAACCTGGTCACCAACACCGTTGATGCGGCGGGCCTACCCTTCGACTGGTCCCGAGTATTGGGCGATGTGTTCAAGGTTCATTCCCGAAAGACGCACCCCGACGGCGCCTATATCGCGGTCCAACACCGGGGTTACTGGTTCTACATCCGCGACGACGACCTGGCCACCAAGTCCACCTTCGCCCTGCTCGGCCAGCTCTTTACGCTTCAGGCGGGCGGCGCCGTGGGCATCACACCGGTTTTGACGCTGCCCGTTGGCGGTTAGCGGACGGTGAGTGCTGGACTTCAATCACCCCGATAGTCCATAATATCTGGAACCGTGTCGGGCGACCGATTTTCTCCAGTTACCAAAAGGGTGTTCCATGCGCATCGCCGTCATCGCCACCGTCTTATTCCTCGTTCCCGTAATGGCCCGTGCCCAGTCGTTCGTCAACTGGGAAAATCCTCACGTCCATCCGCTCGATATCACTCCGGACGGCTCAAGGCTTCTCGCTGTCAACACGCCGGATAATCGGCTCGAAGTCTTCGACATCACCGGCGGCACGGCCGTTCCGATTGGCGTCGTCCCCGTGGGGCTCGATCCCGTCTCCGTTCGCGCGCGAACTGACACCGAGGTCTGGGTGGTCAGCCACATTTCCGATAGCGTAAACATCATCGACCTGGCCACCATGAACGTCGTCGCTACGATCCGCACCGACGATGAGCCCGCCGATGTCGTATTCGCCGGTTCGCCCCAACGGGCGTTTGTTTCCTGTTCGCAGGCGAATACGGTGAATGTTTTCGATCCGGCGAACCTTGCCGTGCCGCCGATCACGGTTCCGATCCTGGGCGAGGATCCTCGGGCGATGGCGGTCAGCCCCGACGGTACGAAGGTCTACGTCGCCGTCTTCGAATCCGGCAATCGGACGACCGGGCTTGGCGGCGGCAGCGTGATGGGCGGGGGATTCCCGCCGAATGTGGTCAGCGATCCGACCGGACCCTATGCCGGTATCAATCCACCGCCGAACAGTGGCCCCGTCTTCAACCCGGTCATGGCCGACTTCAACGGCAATGGCACACCCGGCACACCGCCACCGCCCGCCGTCGGCATGATTGTTCGCAAGGATGGTGCCGGCAATTGGATGGACGACAATGGCGGGGACTGGACGAATCTCGTCAGCGGTCCGCAGTCGGCACTCTCCGGCCGCCCGGTGGGCTGGGATCTTTCCGATCACGACGTAGCCATCCTCGACGCTGGCGTGCCGACGCCGACGGTGTCCTATGCGACCGGTCTGATGAACATCTGTATGGCCCTTGCCGTGAACCCCGGGAATGGACAGATCACCGTCGTCGGGACCGATGCCACCAACGAAACGCGATTCGAGCCGGTTGTGAACGGGCGTTTTATCCGCGTCAACCTCGGTCGGGTCGATCCCGCCGGCCCGGCTACGCTGGGCGTGACCGATTTGAACGGCCATCTAACCTACACGACGGACGTTCCTTTTGTCCCGATCCCTCAGGCGGAGCGTGACCAATCACTGGGTGATCCGCGCGGGATTGTCTGGGACGCCGCCGGTGCCCGTGGTTATGTGACCGGTATGGGATCGAATAACGTGATCCTGATCGACGCGAACGGCAACCGCATTGGCCAGCAGCCCACGATCAACGTCGGCGAAGGTCCGACGGGTGTCGCCCTCGACGAGACGCGGAACCGGCTCTACGTGCTCAACAAGTTCGCCGCGTCTATTTCCGTCATCGATACGGCAAGTGAAACGGAGTTGCTGCCGCGTGTGCCGTTCTTCGATCCGTCTCCGGCGGTAGTCAAGATCGGCCGGAAACACCTGTATGATACGCACCGCAACTCCGGTCTCGGGCACATCGCCTGCGCGTCGTGCCATGTGGACGCCCGTATGGATCGGCTGGCGTGGGATCTGGGTAATCCATCCGGATCCATGAAACTCTTCAACCAGAATTGCGCCCCGCTGAACGCCTGCGAGGACTGGCACCCCATGAAGGGGCCGATGACGACGCAGACGCTCCAGGACATCATCGGAAAGGAGCCTTTCCACTGGCGCGGCGGTCGCGACGGGCTCGAGGAATTTGCCGGAGCATTCCAGGGCCTCCAGGGCGATGACAATTCACTCCCGCCGGCCGACATGCAGGAATTCGAAGACTTTCTCGCGACCATTCACTTCCCGCCGAATCCGTTTCGGAATTTCGACAACACACTTCCAACGAATCTCCCCTTGCCCGGCCACTTCACCACCGGTCGCTTCGGACCGGCAGGGCTGCCGTTGCCCAACGGCAATGCCATGACTGGGTTGAATGATTACCGCCTGGCAAATCTGGATGGTGTCCAGTGCGTCACCTGCCACACGCTGCCCACCGGCGTCGGGGCGGACGGCACCTTTGTCGGCTTCCCGCCCGTCTTTCAGCCGATCCCGCCCGGT
>CAYXGR010000362.1:0-3648 GCA_964464525.1 uncultured Planctomycetaceae bacterium | reverse complement strand
GGGCGCGGCTCTGATGGGTGCGGCTCTGATCGGCGCGATTCCGATTCTAAATTAGTCATTAGACTTTTGTCGTCGATTTGGCTCAGTTCCATACGGCGGAGGCGATAGGATACATCCTCCAGGACGGCTCGGCTGGCGTTGATGAGGTCGGCTACTATGCCGGTGAGGATCATTTGAAAACCGGCGAGCATGAGGACGGCGGCGAGAATGAGGGACTGGATGTGTTGATCGGGCAGTTCCCCACTGCTGGACCACATCCAGAGAAAACGCAGGCCCAAAACGAAGCCGCACCCAAAGGTGAGCAGGCCCGCGATCATAAAGATCTTCATCGCCCGGTAGGACGAATAGACCCGAAGCATGATTCCGACAGATCGCGTGATGAAGACGCCGAAATTTGAAAAAAGTCGTGATTCACGGAGTTTTTCGTTCGTGCGGATGGGCACGCACACTGTGATGATTCGTTTTCGACCGGCCTGGATGACGTGATCGACGGTGTGGTCGAAATCGGTTGAGTAGGCGACGCGCATGGCGGCCTCGCGGGAATAGGCTTTGAAACCGCTGGGGACGTCGGGGACGTCGAGATCGGCGAGGCGGCTGACAACGCGGCTGCCGAGGGTCTGCATTTTCTTCTTTAAGAATGAGAAATGCTCGACCTTCTCCGGCTGGCGGTCGCCGATGACGAGATCGGCGCGGCCCTCGAGGATGGGCCGGACCAGGGTGGGGATGTCGCCGCCGTAGTACTGGTTGTCACCGTCGGTGTTGACGATGATGTCGGCGCCGTGATTTAGACAGTAGTCCATACCGACGGCGAAGGCGTGGCCGAGGCCGCGATTGCCGGGGAAGCGGACGATGTGGTCGACGCCTAGCTCGCGGGCGATTTCGACGGTGCGGTCGGTGCAGCCGTCGTCGATGATGAGGATTTCGACGGTGTCGATGCCGTCGATCTTGCGTGGAATATCCTGGAGCGTCGCGGGGAGCGTGTCTTCTTCGTTGAGGCAGGGGATTTGGACGATCAGCTTCATCGTGTTGTCTCAAGATCGCGTGCGTGAATCACTCGTATCCGTGCCACGATCGGAAGAAAATGGATCTCACTACTATTGAATACCCACCGCTTCCTCACGGGCGCGGCTCTGATCGGGCGCGGCTCTGATCGGGCGCGGCTCTGATCGGGCGCCTTGCTACTGCTTGCCGGGATTCCATTGGATCGGGAGGTTGGCCGGTCGGGCGGTCGGCGGCTTCCTCAAATCCGGAAGGACGGGGATTTCAATAATTGGCATCTCGGCGTCCGTTGTCTCGAATCGCACCACCTCGCCGTAGCTGGGCGGGATGTAATTTCCCGGAGGAAGCGTCAACTCGAACTTGTCGGTGTTCCTTTCATTCGGCGTCGTTGGCAGCCGCCGCAGGCGATAGGTCGGATCGCTGGTTGCGAACGATGTGATCTTGAATGGGGTCGTCCCGTTGTTGACGATCCGGATGATGCGGAGTTTGGTACTCGCCTGAAGATTCGTGACGATCTTGTAGGGTCGGACCTCGATCCGTGCCGGGACATAGGCCGTGGCCGCCATTGCATAATTCGGGTAGTCGGGAATGTTGGTTTTGAAGTTAATCCCCATGGTTGTGGTGCCCACCTGGAAGGGCGGCCTTCCCGTGACCGTCAATTCGAAGACCTGGCCGGGCTCGACCTCTTCGATGCTCGCCTGGAACGGGTTGGGAATCATTTCGGATTTGGTATTCACCTTGAGAATAGCCCGGGGGGCATCCAGAAGTTCCAGACTGAGAGGTACATCGGTGGCGTTGGTCAACCGGATCACCCGGTACAGGCTCTGGTTCGCGGTGATGTTGCCGAAGTGAGCCTTACGTTTTTTGAGGGCTTCGATCCCCGGGGCGCCCCGCGCTCCCGCGGCGATCGATTCGTCGGCGACGACCTCCGGGGTGCAGACCGTCTTCACTATGCCGCGCATCCAGATCTTCATCTCGGGGCGGAGCGGATCGTTCGTACCGATGGTCAGCCACTCGTTGACCGGTCCCGCTTTGTTGGTGGTTTTCAGAAGAAACGGGATCACCCCGGTTCCGTTGGGGGACACCTGCCGGGTGTAGCTCTCGGCGGCCGAACAGGAGCATCGTGCCTTGGGTCTGTCTATATTGAGCGTCTGGTCGCCCACATTGCGAATCTCGAAGGGATGCCGCACCTGCTTACCAGCCCAGACCGCGCCAAAGTCATATACGACGTTATCGATTTCCCATTTCGGACCGGCGGCGGTTGGTGGCGGGGGCGATTTGGGCTTATCCGGTACGGGCTCGGGTTTGGCTTGAGCCGGGGGCTTGGTGTCAGGCGTCGCCTGGACGTCGGGCGCGGCCGATTTTGTACCGGATGCGGGATTTTTCGGGGCGGGTTGGCTCTTCGTGCCGCTATCGCATCCGAACAGCAGCATACACATTGCAAAACCGATCAGTCGGTCAGGTCTTCCGGACATGTCTCTTCCCTTTGTTGGACTCCCACACGCCACTGAGTTTGTGGCGAGAACTCATCTTCGTCGTCGGGCCTTGCTTCGGATTGTCTTTTTCGCCGCGTTGCCGGAGCCTTTCTTTCGGGATACTGACCGAGTCGCACGGGCGGTGGTCACTGATGAGCGGGCTACCTTTTTTGTGGTCTTCCGCCTCCCGGCTACGGATGGCGTCGCCTTGACGGCCTTGCGGATGATCTTCACCGCGAGATCGGCCTCCGAATCGGCCTCAAAACTGAACATCGCGGTGTACCGTTTATCCACCACCTGGGCCAGAAAAAAATTGATGTTGATGCCCGCCTCGGCCAGGGCGGCGGCGATCCGGCGGCCCATGCCCACGCAATTGGTGCCAGTCACACTGACACAGGGGAAGGGCGACTTTCGGAATCCCGAGGCACGGGCTGCTCGCTGCCCCTTTTGGGTGGTGACCGGAAAGACCTCGATCGTGGCGGCGGACTTGTCTGGCAGGCTGTATCCCATCACCAAGTCGAGGTTGACCTTGCCCTCGGCGAGGGGTTGCAGGGTCTCGGCCAGGGTTCCGGGGTGATTCGGCGTGTCGATCGTCCAGAGCGAAGCGCGCTTGACGGTGACCGGCATGGGGATCTCCTTGTTGGTGCTTCCGAACTCATTCGGGCAACGGGGTGAGTTTACGACAAACTCGATTTGAAGGCGAGAGACGCCGGTTCTTGCTTGCATTATGGGGTGCGAGACAGTTTGAGCGGGTTGTCGTCGCCTTGCAGAGATCGAATTATGAAAGTCCAGTTGAAGCCTTTTTTGGAATCCGCTGATTTCGCCATGGATCCAATCGGGGGGCTTCAGGATGATGCTGTGTATGTTGGCCGAAAGGAGATCCCTGGTGGCGGCGGATTTGTGTTTGAATTTCATGATTTTTTCCTTTCCCAGGGGGGGGTTGTGTGAACAGAAGTCGTTTGTGGGACAGGGTTTAGGTTGGCAAGGTCCGCTTTTTCGGGAGTGGGAATACGTGGGAATATGTGGGAAAAAGTGAGAATAAGTGGGAATTTGGGCGATTTTGGTGGGAATACGTGGGAATTTGCCTGCATATTGGTGGGAATACGTGGGAAAAAGTGGGAATAACTGAGAAAACGGGGGGTTTTGGGAGGGGGTCCGGTAATTGAATTTCGCG
>CAYXGR010000361.1:0-3649 GCA_964464525.1 uncultured Planctomycetaceae bacterium | reverse complement strand
CATCAGGCCAGGTAATCGGCCAGCGTCGCCTGCCAATCCCGCGGCACATATCCGGTTGTCTCGATAAAACTTTGATTATCTAAAACAGAATAGGCCGGGCGTCGGGCCGGTCTCGGAAAGGCGTCGGTCGTCACGGGCTCGATCGCCGCGTCGATCCCCGCCTGCCGGAGAATCTCGACCGCAAACTCATACCAGTTGCACTGCCCGGCGTTGGTGATGTGAAAGGTGCCTCCGGCATCGGAGCGGACCAGTTCGCACAGTGCTCGCGCCAGATCCGGCGCATAGGTCGGTGAACCGATCTGATCGTTGACGACACGAAGCGGCGCGCCGCCGCGTGCCCGTTCGAGAATCGACCGAGGAAAGCAGGGGCCGGCCTCGCCGAACAGCCAGGCGGTCCGAACGATCGTCGCGCGGGGATGCTGTTGCCGAACTTGTTGCTCACCCAACAGCTTCGATCGGCCATAGGCGGATAGCTCCTCCGGGGCGCCGGTCGGATGATCCACGGGGATGGGGGTGGATTCGTCGCCCCCAAACACATAATCCGTCGAGATGTGTATGAGACGTGAGCCTGTTTCGTGGGCCGATCGGGCGACGTTTCCCGAGCCGTCGCCGTTGACACGGCAGGCCTCTGCCTCGTTCGTTTCACAATCATCTACTCGCGTATAGGCTGCGCAGTGTATTGTCAGATCGGGGCGGAGCTGTTGGAACAGGGCGTTCACACGCTGGGCATCCGTGATGTCCAGCTCGTGTCGGGACAGGCCGATCACCTCCGCGCCGATATACAGACGAAAGGCGGAGACGGCCGCTCTGCCCAACAAACCGGATGATCCTGTGATCAACACCTTCATGAATGATTCCTGAGGGACGATTGCGAGTGTGGGCGGCGGCTTTGGTTGATCGCACTGCTTGAAGCAGTGGCACACCTACCATTTTAACCCAATCGTTGTCCATTTTGCTATTCGCCATTCCCTCTATGCCGGCTGCATTGCCGGGGGCCAGAGGGTTCGCAGGGCCGTCAGGATTGTTCGTGTGGCTGCCGAGCGATTGAGCGTATAAAAATGAATCCCCGGCGCGCCGCGTTGGAGCAGATCGAGACACTGTGCCGTCGCATAGGCCACGCCCAACGAGAGCACTCCGTCGGGGTGGTCCTTGAGGCGCTCCATCTCCTTCATCAATGTCTCGGGCAGGCGGCTGCCGCACATCTCCGTGAAGCGTTTGACCTGAGCGACATTCGTGATCGGCATGATCCCCGGTATGATCGGGACCGCGATCCGGGCCTTGCGGGCGCGCGATGTGAAATCGAAATAGACGTCATTGTCGAAGAACAACTGGGTGATCAGAAACTCGGCACCGGCCTCCACCTTTTTTTGCATGTTCTCCAGATCACGATCTGGATCGAGCCGGCCGCCTTCATCCACGCATTCCGGATGACATTCGGGATAGCAGGCCCCGCCCACACACACCGGAAAATGCTCCCGGATGAAGCCGGTCAACTCATTGGCATAGGAGAATCCGGCATCGGACGGAACGAACGTCGCCTCGCCCTTGGGCGGATCGCCGCGCAGGGCGAGCACGTTTTCAACGCCGCCGTCGACCAGTCGATGCAGCACCGTGGCCAGCTCATCCCGCGTGGCCCCGACGCAGGTCAGGTGTGCCATGACGTCAATGCCGTAGTGGCGTTGGATCTCGGTCACCAGCTCGATTGTCCGATCGCGGGTGCTGCCGCCCGCGCCGTAGGTGACGGAGACGAATGTAGGATTCAGATCGCGCAGGGATCGGACCACCTCCCGCAGCGACTCCAGCCCGGCGTCGGTCTTTGGCGGAAAGAATTCAAATGAAAAACAGGGCCGTCCGGTGGAAAGAAGTTCTCGAATTCTCATGGGTGTCTCTTATCCATCTCCCGGAGTGAGAGGGTGATCCATGCTGATTTCCGCCGCCCTTTCAGGGCTCGGTGCATCACGATCGTGGTTTACTCAGGGCGGCTCCTTGGGGACAACGTCGAACCGTCAAAAAAAGAAACTTCATAAACAAAAAATACAAAAAAGAAAAATGGTGGGCGGTGCCCACCCTACCCGGCTCAAGCCCTGGGCTTGGATTTTTTCTTCTTGGCCAGCGGTGAATTCTTCGGAATGGGTTTTTTCAGTTGTGTCTCGATCATGGTGGTCAGCTTTTCGTTCGACGGCTTGGTCCGTGGGCCGAATCGTTTCACCACCTTCCCCTTGCGATTGATGATGAACTTCGTGAAATTCCATGGGATGATGCCGCCCTGACCGTGCTTCGCCTTTTCGTCCGTCAAGTACTGGTACAACGGGCAGATCTCCTTCCCCCGCACCGACACCTTGGCGAACATCGGAAATGTCACACCGTATTTGCTCGTGCAGAATGCCTTGATGTCCTCGTTCGAACCCGGCTCCTGGTGGCCGAAGTTGTTCGCCGGAAAGCCGAGGATGACGAAACCCTTCTCAGAATATTGCTCATACAACGCCTGAAGTCCCTCGTATTGTGGCGTCAGGCCACACTTCGAGGCGACGTTGACCATCAGGATCACGTTTCCGCGGTACGCCTTCAGGCTTTGTTCCTTGCCGTCGAGAGTTTTCATTTTGAAATCGAGGGCCGGCGCTTTCTTCTTCCCTTTTTTCTTGCCGGTTTTCTTCTTCCCGTCTTTCTTCGCGCTTGAGGGAGGCTGCGCCGCGGCGATGGAGGGTTCGATGGAGAGTGGCGCCGCCGCCATCACCCCGAGTATCAATCCGAACACGCTCATTCGGAGTCTAAATGCATGAACCATTTCGATTCTCCTCTTCTACCGTCACACCCTGAAATTGCCCGCATATGGAAATCCGTCCGAGGACGATCACCGCCATTTTCAACCGGCGCGGTAGCCGCGTCAATCCGATCCTTTTTGACACCCCGATTTCGGCCGAATATCCTGCGTAACCGTGAACACAGTCGCGATTATTCCCGCTCGCTACGGCTCGACGCGCTTTCCCGGAAAGCCCCTCGCAAACGAGACCGGACGCACGCTCATCCAACACGTTTATGAACAAGTGCGCCGCGCGAAGTCGATCGACGCCGTGATCATCGCCACCGACGATGAGCGCATCATCGAGGCGGTGAAATCCTTCGGCGGCCGGGCGGAGCTGACCCGTTCGGACCATCCCAGCGGGACCGACCGCATCGCCGAAGTCGCCCAGCGCCTCGATGCCGAATTGATCGTCAACGTGCAGGGGGACGAGCCGGAGATCGATCCGGCCCACATCGATCGACTCGTCGCCAGACTTGTCGAAAACGACGATCTCGTCCAGGGCACGCTCGCCTGCCCGTTTCCGAAGGATGGAGATCCTGCCGACCCGAACGCCGTGAAAGTCGTTCTGGATCATCGCGGGCGGGCGCTCTATTTTTCGCGATCCCTGATTCCCTGTCCGAGGGACAGCGCCGGTCGGCCAGTCGCTCCCGAGGCTTGGCTACTCCACATCGGCGTCTATGCCTATCGCCGCGACTGGTTGCTGGAATTGGCCGCGTTGCCACAAACTCCGCTCGAGA
The DNA here is from genome assembly GCA_964464525.1 of uncultured Planctomycetaceae bacterium. GTDB lineage: Bacteria > Planctomycetota > Phycisphaerae > UBA1845 > UTPLA1 > CAYXGR01. The sequence goes on along the minus strand of CAYXGR010000361.1, from coordinate 109 downwards.
AGCGGGAAAAACTGGAACAGCTTCGCGTTCTGGAACACGGTCGGTCCATCGGAGTGGTCGTCGTCGATTCCGCCGCCGTCGGGATCGACACCCCGGCGGACTATCAGGC
>CAYXGR010000360.1:0-3656 GCA_964464525.1 uncultured Planctomycetaceae bacterium | reverse complement strand
CTTCCTTACAAAGATCCCAAAAACGCCAGCAGGGCCTCCTGATCGCCCTGGCTGAGCCCAAGGTAGGCGTCGCGAACGCCTGCGGCCTCACCGTCGTGCAGTCGGATGGCCTGGTTGATCGTGTCGGCCTCGCCGCTGTGAAGGTAGGGCGCCGTCTGGCTGAGGCCCCAGAGCGGGGCCGTTCTGAACTCACGCATGTTGGCCGAGGTATCCTCGATGCCCAACGCACCCGCGGGCAGAATCTCGTGGAGTAACAGATCGGAATAAATGCCGCCGGCCGCGCCGAGCGTGGGCAGGTGGCACTTCGTGCAGCCGATGCTCGCGAACAGGGCCTCGCCCGCGTCCACCTTCATGGCGTCGTTGATCGGTTGCCTCGGCGGGGGTGCCAGCATGCTGATAAAGAACGTCAGGTCCTCCGCCTCGCTTGCGGAGAGTTCCGGGTCGGCGATGCTGTCGTTGTCGTCCACCTTGCCGAACGTCAGGCCGGGCTGCAACTCGACGGTCAGGCCGATTTCCGCCGCCATCGCGTCGCGGACAAACTCGGCGATCGACGGCACCTGCGCCTTCCAACCGAGCCGACCGAGTCGGCCGTCGTCGGTTAATGAGACGCGGCCGCTGATACCATCGCCATCGGCGTCGGCGGGATCGGCGTTGGCCTTGATGATCCCCTCGGGGATGCGATCGATCAGGCCGAGGCCGAAGACGTGCGGCGTCTGACGATGCTCGAAGATATCTACGTCCGTCTGTGCGATCACGCCCTGGTCGAGCAGGCCGGTCTCCTTGTGGAGGATCGTCCCGACACTGGGGGGGACGAACTCACCGGCGGCGTTCATGATGCCGTGTCGCATGACGTTGACACCCCGCGGGCCGGAACCGCCGATGACCGGATCGAAATGACAGGCTCGGCAGGAGTCGCCGTTAAGCCTCGGCGAACCGGCACCTTCGGAGAAACCGAAATCCTTGTCGAACAAGTCGCGGCCACGCATGAATCGGTCCCGCTCTGCCGCGACCAGGTTGCGGATCGGGCCGCCGTATTCACCGGTCGGCGCCATGGGTGTGTTGGGCGGCACGAGACCGGGGCTGTATTGATCGCGACCCCCAAGCGAGAGCAGAAACGCGACAACGTCGGTGCGGTCGGCGTCGGAGAAAGCGGCAAAGGCATCACGGGAGGCCGTAGCCTCACCGCTGTGGGCCAGGATGGCGTCGTCGACAGTCACGGCGCGGCCGTCATGGAGGAACGGGCCGGTCGCGGCCAGCCCCCAGAGCGGCTGGGTGCGGAACTCGCTGCCGCTCGCCTCACCCTGAACGATGCCGTCGGCGAGATCGCCCATATCGTGGAGCAACAAGTCTGAATAGGCGGGGACCGGCCCGCGCGGACCCATGATTCGCGGCGTGTGACAATCGGAGCAATTGGCCTGGTGAAAGAGACGGCGGCCGTTTTCGGTCTGCGCGGTCAGCGGCTCGGGCGTCGGCGCGGCCAGGAGCATCACAAAGCTGATCAGGTCGAAGAGTTCGTCCGGGCTCATCTCCGGATCGGCCGCGGCGTCGAGGTCGATCGTCGGGCCGTCGGGTGCGGAGGCCTGGGCGTGGGGATCGTTTTTCGGATCACCGCTGATCGGGGCACTCTCGAAGGCCTTGAGTCGGGCGGCGGTGGAACTGTCCACCGGCAATTGGGATCGCTGTTCGTTCGTCAGCGGGTTGGTGGTGACGCCCATGTGGTTGAACAGGGGGCCGCGGATGAAGCCTTCGATCGAGACGGTCTGTGACTTGCGACCGAAGCGGCCGACGAATCCTCGGTCGAAATTGGCCCGGCCGCTGATGCCGTCGCCGTCGGCGTCGTCGGGATCGGCGCGGGAGAGGATCTCGCTGTCGCTGAGTTCGGCGAGCAGACCGGTGCCGAAGGTGGGGACCGGATTGCGATGGGCGAAGATGTTTGTGGAGCTGGGGACAATCGGCCGGGCCGGGCCGACTCCGAAATTATAGAGACGTAAAACACCACCCGCGTCGCCGGCCGATTCGCTGGCAAAGAAGGCTCCGTCGCTGGTCAGTCGGCCGGCGAGGAAGAAGTTGCGATAGAGCCCGGCGCTGCCGCCCGGCGTCGGTCGTTCGTGGCAGGCCCCGCAGAAGCTGACATTGAAGGCCGGTCCGAGGCCTCCGGCGAGGTCGAACCGCTTCTGCATGACGGCCTTGCCGCGCTCGAAGATGGCGCCCTGTTCGGTTGTGGCGGAGGGAAGCATGTCGCCCATTCTGCCGAAGATATTGGGCGCGCTGGGGCCGTCGCCGAGGTTCATGCCGGCCGGGCCGTCGGGGTTCATTTCAGGCGGACAGCCGCCCAGGCCGAACCAGCAGAACGAGCCGATCAACAAGACAAACGGTGTGACTCGATGGCGTGTCATGTTCTCTCTCTCCCTATGTATTCGCGGCCATCGGCCGGCGGTAGCCTGCAGGCCCCCTGTTCCCTCAATCAGATCCGTTTCGATCCTCCGTGCCGGTTTGTTTTGCCTGATGGGTCATCCGACCCATCTGTCGATCCGTTTTTACGGAATCGGCTCGCAGTAGAAATTCACACAGTCGAACCCCGGCGGGCAGGTGCCCGGCCCGAAACAAAAGAGCTTGACCAGCATATTTACACAGACTTCCTGCGTTGCGGTGATCGCCGGGTTGGCCTGATCGGTGACTGTCACCGTCAGGACCGCGTTCTGACCGGTCAGCGCCGCGGCGCTGGTATTCATGACATCGCTCAGGTTCTGATACTCCAAGACTCCGCCGCCGAGATCGGTGAGCGTCAGACCGACGAAGTCAAACTGACCGATCGTGCAGAAACCGTTGTCGCAAAACTCGCCGGTCGGACAGGTGCCGGGGGTGCATGCCGCGGGATTGAGGAAGTTCAGCCTGTAGCTGATGTTGACGGGTGCTCCGGGTGTGAACCCCGTCGCCCGCAAGGTGAGGTGAATCTCGACGCTGCCCTGGAAGCCTTCGCAGATGATCAGATCGCCGCCGCTCATGAGCTTGCCGTAGGTCGCCGGGGTGCAGACGCCGGGGATGACGAAGCCGCCGAGGCCGATCTCCAGATCAGGGCCGGCGGTCGGCTGGCAAAAGCCGCCGATGCAGACCTCGCCGAGGTTGCAGTGCGATTGATCGCCGCACCCGCAACCGCAGATGGCGTACTCCGTGAACGTCTGGATATCGCCGCCGTCGGTGAACGTGTCGCCGTTCACATCGGCGGCACAGAGGGCGGCGGGATTGGTGTTGATGCCGAGGAGTACGTCGGTGAAGGGGCCAACGTCGAGCATGTCCACCGCGCCGTCGTCATTGACGTCGCCGGGGAAACAGGGTGCGGGGTTGGCGAGAACCGGTGCGACGGTGGTGATCAGTAGCGCCACGCACGCTGTGATGATTGCACAGAAATTTCGATTGGTCATTTCCCACTCCTTTACTACGTCTCAACGTCCCAACAGATCCGCGCCCTTTTTATCAGAGCCGCGCCCGTAAGGAAGCGGTCATTGCTCAATAATCAGCAACGTTCGTTCGGAGCCATCCCATCGCATCCGAATGAGGCATCGCTTCTTTCCTATGGCGAACGGTGCTCCCCGTGAGCACCCACCGCTCCCTCACGGTCGCGGCTCTGATTTTCCTGCAGAGCTTCTTACCGCGCC